>NZ_OY760063.1 GCF_963662885.1 uncultured Pseudodesulfovibrio sp. | reverse complement strand
TGTCCCGTCGTGATTTCATGAAGTTCTGCGGAACCGTGGCCGCAGTGATGGGCATGGGTCCGGCTTTCGCTCCGAAAGTCGCCGAAGCCCTCACCGATGACAAGAGGCCCGATGTCGTGTGGCTGCACAACGCTGAGTGTACGGGTTGTTCCGAGTCCATCCTGAGGACGGTCGAGCCTTACATCGATGCGCTCATCCTGGACTACATCTCGCTGAACTACCATGAGACCATCATGGCAGCAGCGGGTCATGCCGCAGAGAAGGCTCTGTGGGATACCGTCAACGCCGGCAATTTCGTTGCCGTCATCGAAGGTGGCGTCCCCACTGCCCCGGCCGGTACCGCCAACGAGCCCGGCGCGTACGGCAAGGTCGGCGGCCACACCATGCTCGACACCACCACCAAGGTTGTCAACGCCGCTGCCGCGACCATCACGTACGGCACCTGCGCTTCCTACGGTGGCGTCCAGAAGGCCGCACCGAACCCGACCGCTGCCAAGGGCATCGGCGAACTGTTCCCCGGCAAACCGATCATCAATGTGCCCGGCTGCCCGCCGAACCCGTTCTCTCTGGTCGGCACCATCGTGCACTTCCTCACCAAGGGCCTCCCCGAGCTCGACGATGTCGGCCGTCCGGTTCCCTTCTACGGCGAGACCGTGCACGACAACTGCCCGAGGCAGAAGCACTTCGACATGGACGAATTCGCTCCTTCCTTCGGTTCCGAAGAAGCTCGCAAGGGCTGGTGTCTGCGTAAGCTCGGTTGTCGTGGTCCCGAGACCTTCAACAACTGCCCCACTGTCAAGTTCAACCAGTACAACTGGCCCGTTCAGGCCGGTCATCCCTGCATCGGCTGCTCGCAGCCCGATTTCTGGGATGGTGCTGATTGGGATGGCGAAACCTACATGTACGCCGACCTCACCAGCCTCTAGCAGGCGGTCGCTACAGGTTTCGTACAACTAACGCAGACAGAATCAGAATTCTCAAGGAGGATACAATATGTCCGGTTGCTCCCCTAAAGCCGCCCCGATGGCGCACGGGAAACACGACGTCGTAGTTGATCCGGTCACCAGGATCGAAGGTCACCTGCGCATTGAAGCTGTGGTCGAAGATGGCAAAATCGTTGACGTCCGCAGCAGCTCCCAGCTGTTCCGCGGTCTGGAGATCATCCTGAAAGGCCGTGATCCCCGCGATGCCCAGCACTTCACCCAGCGTTCCTGCGGCGTCTGCACCTACGTGCACGCGCTCGCTTCCATTCGCTGCGTCGACAATGCCGTCGGCGTTGACAAGGAACTGCCCCACAACGCCACCATCATCCGTAACTTGGTGATGGCCGCGCAGTTCATGCATGACCATATCGTGCACTTCTATCACCTGCACGCTCTGGACTTCGTCGATGTCTCCGCCTGCCTGTCCGCCGATGTCAGCAAGACCGCTGAAATCGCCCAGGCCGTCGCCAAGACCGTCCGCCAGGATCCGAAGATCGTTTCCACCAAGGAAGAGCTTCAGAAGACCAAGGACACCGTCAAGGGCATCGTCGACTCCGGTCGTCTCGGCATCTTCACCAACGCTTACTTCCTCGGCGGCCATCCGGCTTACGTCCTGCCGCCCGAAGTGAACCTGTTGGCCACCAACCACTACCTGAATGCCCTGCACCTGCAGGTCAAAGCCGCCCGCGCCATGGCCGTCTGGGGTGCGAAAAACCCGCACACCCAGTTCACCGTCATGGGCGGCGTGACCTGCTACGAAGGCCTCACCGACAAATACATCAACGACTTCCTGGGTCTGTATGCCGAAATCAAGGACTTCATCCTTGATTGCTACATCCCGGACCTGATCGCCGTTGCCAGCTACTACAAGGATTGGGCCTCCATCGGCGGCACCACCAACTTCATGAGCTTCGGCGAATACCCCGCCCCGGGCGGCGAAGCCGACCTGAACTCCCGCTACATCAAGCCCGGTGTCATCTTCAACCGTGACATCAAGAACGTTCAGGCCTTCGACCCGACCAAGATCGAAGAGCACGTGAAGCACTCCTGGTACAAGGATGATTCCCCGAAACATCCCTACGCCGGCGTCACCGATCCCATGTACACCTCCCTGGACGACAAGACCAAGTACTCCTGGATGAAGGCTCCCCGCTACGACGGCAAAGCCACCGAGGTCGGCCCCCTGGCCACCTGCCTGGTGAACTACGGCCTGGGCCAGCCCGAGTTCGTGAAGTACGTCAACTTCGTCCTCGGCAAGCTGGAAGTGGGCCCCGAGGCCCTGTTCTCCACCCTGGGCCGCACCGGCGCCCGCGGTATCGAGTGCCTGATCACCTGCCTGAAAACGGAAGAGATGGTCAACGACCTCAAGGAAAACATCGCCAAGGGCGACCTCGACATCTGCAAGGATTGGGACATGCCCGCCGAAGCACAGGGTGTCGGTTTCGTCAACGCTCCTCGCGGCGGCCTGAGCCACTGGATGAGCATCAAGGGCGGCAAGATCGACAACTTCCAGCTGGTCGTTCCGTCCACCTGGAACCTCGGCCCGCGCTGCGACAACAACGTCCCCGGCCCGACCGAAGAGGCGCTGCTCGACAACACCCCGATCGCCGATCCGGAACGCCCGGTCGAGATCCTGCGTACCGTTCACTCCTATGACCCCTGCATCGCCTGCGGCGTGCACGTCATCGACAACAAGACCGGTAACGTCAAGAAGTTCCGCGTCCTGTAGTTCAGGCGCGAACGCAACAAAAACAGAGGCCCGGCTTATGCCGGGCCTCTTTTTTTGCGCTTGCGCCTGAAGCGGGCGGCTTCGGATAGCGGGCCATCCGCACATTTCCCGAGGGGGGCTTTGATCCTCACGTACCCGGTGTACGCTGCGGTCAAAGCCCCCCTCGGCAAATGCACGGCTGACCCACTCTGCGAAGCCTCGCTGCGTGCGGGCACGGGGGTGGGCCTTTGTTCCGAGGGGAGGCGGGGTGCCCGCTGTTGGATGGCGGTGCCATCCAAGGCGCTTGCGGTGTCGGGAGGGGGGAATGCGGGGGCGTTTGGGGAGGGCGCTGTCGTATGGCTGCGCCATCCGAGGCGCTTGTGGCGAGGGGGGCAGTGGAGGGAATGTTTGACCTGGCGGTGGGCTGGTGGGCTACGGGGGATCATGCGCGTGATGATGGAACAGAGCGGGATGATGCGCGGGGCGGCGCGGTATGTGAAGGCCGCGCCGTGGCCGTATATGACCGGGACGGCGTCGCTGCTGCTGGCCTTCGGGCTCAAGGGGGCCGGGGTCGCCCAGTGGTCGGCGGGCAACGCAGGCCAGGCCGCCGCCCTCGGCTGGTGGGGGCTGTGCTGGCCTCGTGGTCGCCTTCTTCGCCATGGCCGACGGCGTGTCCCGGCACCGCGAATACCGGCGCATCCGGTCCATGTTTCTCAAATACGGATTCAGGCGAACGCATTCTCAAGCCGCTGGCCCGCTCCCGCTGCCAACGCGACGCCGCACTGCACGCCGCCCGA
>NZ_OY760062.1:382500-383788 GCF_963662885.1 uncultured Pseudodesulfovibrio sp. | reverse complement strand
ACTTAACGGGGTCATTTGCCGAGTTCCTTAACCAGAGTTCTCTCAAGCGCCTTGGTCTGCTCGACCCACCTACCTGTGTTGGTTTGCGGTACGGTATGCATACGCTAAACTTAGGAGCTTTTCTTGGCAGCATGGACTCAACGGCTTCAGTCAGTTTAATGACACGGCATCACGTCTCAGGCATATAGAATCGCGGATTTGCCTACGACTCAACCCTACACGCTTGCACCGGGATATCCAACACCCGGACCGCCTATCCTCCTGCGTCCCTCCATCGCACACGTATACATGTACAGGAATATTAACCTGTTTCCCATCGACTACGCATTTCTGCCTCGCCTTAGGGGCCGACTTACCCTGGGAAGATTAGCTTTACCCAGGAAACCTTAGGTTTACGGCGAATAAGTTTCTCACTTATTTTATCGTTACTCATGCCAGCATATTCACTTCTCATTAGTCCAGCATACCTCACGGTACACCTTCGTCCCATCTGAGAACGCTCCCCTACCGCTCATAGTAAACTATGAACCCAAAGCTTCGGTACAATGCTTAGCCCCGTTACATTTTCGGCGCAGAATCGCTAGGCCAGTGAGCTATTACGCTTTCTTTAAAGGATGGCTGCTTCTAAGCCAACCTCCTGGATGTATCAGCAACTCCACCACCTTTCCCACTTAGCATTGATTTAGAGACCTTAGCTGTTGGTCTGGGCTGTTTCCCTTTTGGCCACGGGCCTTCGCACCCATAGCCTGACTGCCACACATCATTTACCGGCATTCGGAGTTTGAAAGGGGTTGGTAACCTGGTGGGGCCCCTAGCCCTGTCAGTGCTCTACCTCCGGCAAACTAATGTGACGCTATACCTCAATATATTTCGGGGAGAACCAGCTATCACCGGGTTTGATTGGCCTTTCACCCCTATCCACAAGTCATCCAAATCGTTTTCAACCGATACTGGTTCGGCCCTCCACTTGATTTTACTCAAGTTTCAGCCTGCTCATGGATAGATCACCCGGCTTCGGGTCTAATCCGCACTACTTGTCGCCCTATTCAGACTCGCTTTCGCTACGGCTACGTCTTAAGACTTAACCTCGCACTACAGATTAACTCGCTGGCCCGTTATGCAAAAAGCACGCGGTCACGGAACAAGTCCGCTCCCACAGCTTGTAGGCACATGGTTTCAGGTTCTATTTCACTCCCCTAACAGGGGTTCTTTTCACCTTTCCCTCACGGTACTGGTTCGCTATCGGTCACTAGGGAGTATTTAGGCTTGGGAGATGGTCCTCCCGGAT
>NZ_OY760062.1:377500-380000 GCF_963662885.1 uncultured Pseudodesulfovibrio sp. | reverse complement strand
TTTTCCAACTTTTTTCAAAATCAATTTGGATGTTGACCCCACCCGCAGGCAGGAATGGGAACCTATGTGTTCAGGCCTCACTCGTCAACACCTTTTTTGATTTTGGTGAAACTTTTTCTTCCACAACCCATCATTGTCCACTCAACAATGTTCCCAGCAATCAAAAGCACTTACGTAACCATCTGAAAGTGCGAGTGAAGGCAATAAGCGATATAACAAAGCCGTCCAACCGACAGACAAAAGGGCCTCGCGATACAAGCAGTGTACGTCCTCCCAAAAAGCTCTCGCGAATCAGCTTTGGGTACCTCTACCGAGCTTCAAAATGGGAGTTGCATGCCCCAAGAAAAAGGAAAACATCACCATAACACCTGTCACCTGTTTCTCCCCAATGGTTCAATTGGGTTCCAGGCAGGCAGAAAAACTCACAGAAAAGCGGATTGGATGCGACCAAATGGATAGCGGTACCCAATGATTTCATCTGTTTCTTTGTTTCCAGACACACCGGATCGTCCAGATTTGAGTCAATACCGCCCTACTTCTCTGCTATCGATTACCATTCAGGATCCACATTGCTTTCCATCTTCCGAAAAACAGCAGGACGCTCGGTGATCGCTTCCAGATTTCGCAGCCAGTTCCCCTAAGATCTTTTGATAAAAACACATATGAAGAAGGAAGCGATTTATCACAAAGGAGATTTTTGCGCAGAATAGGCAACAATGGTTTGAGATGCTCGCGCGCCAGGGAGACACGAGGAGAGACTACAAAGGGAAGAAGTTGGGATTTCGAGCGAAGCGCCGACACTGTGCGTCAAGGAAGATCTCTCAGTTGTGCAAGAAACACAAAAAGCCCTCAGTCGATTGACTGAGGGCTTTTGAAATATTCCTTGGCGGCGACCTACTTTCCCACACGCTACCATGCAGTATCATCGGCGATGGAGGGCTTAACTACCGGGTTCGGAATGGGACCGGGTGTACCCCCTCCTCCTTGGCCACCAAGAAAATTTTGGCGAACCGGAGTTCGGAATATATTAGTAAATAGGGGAAGAGAGAATTCCATTAATTGTTAAATAAGCCGCACGATCTATTAGTACTGGTCAGCTGAACAACTCACGTTGCTTACACCTCCAGCCTATCAACCTTGTAGTCTTCAAGGGATCTTCAGGGACATATAGTCCAGGGAGAACTAATCTTAAGGCTGGCTTCCCGCTTAGATGCTTTCAGCGGTTATCCGTTCCGAACTTAGCTACCCTGCAGTGCCACTGGCGTGACAACAGGAACACCATAGGTTCGTCCACCCCGGTCCTCTCGTACTAGGGGCAGACCCTCTTCAATTCTCCTACGCCCACGGAGGATAGGGACCAAACTGTCTCACGACGTTTTAAACCCAGCTCGCGTACCACTTTAAACGGCGAACAGCCGTACCCTTGGGACCTGCTTCAGCCCCAGGATGTGATGAGCCGACATCGAGGTGCCAAACCGCGTCGTCGATGTGAACTCTTGGACGCGATCAGCCTGTTATCCCCGGCGTACCTTTTATCCTATGAGCGATGGCCCTTCCATTCGGAACCACCGGATCACTAAGACCAACTTTCGTTCCTGCTCGAGATGTCTCTCTCACAGTCAAGCTCCCTTATGCCTTTGCACTCAACGGCTGGTTTCCAATCAGCCTGAGGGAACCTTTGCAAGCCTCCGTTACATTTTAGGAGGCGACCGCCCCAGTCAAACTACCCACCAGACACTGTCTCCACACCGGATAACGGTTATGGATTAGATACCTAAGTAATAAAGGGTGGTATTTCAAGGTTGACTCCACGCATACTGGCGTACACGCTTCAAAGTCTCCCACCTATCCTACACATTATTAATCAAATACCAATGTCAAGCTGCAGTAAAGGTGCACAGGGTCTTTCCGTCCTTCCGCGGGTACCCGGCATTTTCACCGGGAATTCAATTTCACTGAGTCTCTGGTTGAGACAGCGGGGAGATCGTTACGCCATTCGTGCAGGTCGGAACTTACCCGACAAGGAATTTCGCTACCTTAGGACCGTTATAGTTACGGCCGCCGTTTACTGGGGCTTCGATTTAAAGCTTCGACCGAAGTCTAACCTCACCTCTTAACCTTCCAGCACCGGGCAGGCGTCAGTCCCTATACATCGTCTTACGACTTAGCAGAGACCTATGTTTTTAGTAAACAGTCGCCCCCCCCGATTCCTGCGTCTCAAATCCACTCGCATAGTCAAATGGTCATGGATTCGAGCACCCCTTCTCGCGAACTTACGGGGTCATTTTGCCGAGTTCCTTAACCAGAGTTCTCTCAAGCGCCTTGGTCTGCTCGACCCACCTACCTGTGTTGGTTTGCGGTACGGTATGCATACGCTAAACTTAGGAGCTTTTCTTGGCAGCATGGACTCAACGGCTTCAGTCAGTTTAATGACACGGCATCACGTCTCAGGCATATAGAATCGCGGATTTGCCTACGACTCAACCCTACACGCTTGCAC
>NZ_OY760061.1 GCF_963662885.1 uncultured Pseudodesulfovibrio sp. | reverse complement strand
TCGCGGAAGACCAGCATGAGAACCGCGGTCATGGCCCCGATGCCGGAGATGAGGCCCCAGGGCGACTGGCCCAGGAGGACGGCCACCACAGAGATGGCGCCGAGGATGTAGATGAACAGCTTGACCAGCTGGACGTACCCCTTGATGGGGCGGCGGTTGGACACGTCGAAGGTTTGATAGAGCTGCGACAGGGCGTCCAGGACCTTGGTCAGGATCATGACCACGCTCACGGCGATGTAGGCGTAGATGGCGTTGTCCAGAACCCCCTTGAGCCCGGCGAAGATCTCCAGCCCCCAGAAGAGGACGGGAGCCGGGGCGAGCAGGGCCGCCCGCGAGAACACCCCGGCCTCCATGAGCATGTTGTCGAACCCGCCCCTGGTGTGCCGGGCGAAGGCATGGGCCGCGCGGACCAGCAGCGTCCTGGTCAGGACGTAGGCGAGCAGTCCGGCCAGCAGCAGGACGCCGGTCTTGGCCGCCAGGTCAAGGATCTGGTTGGAGGGGATCAGGGTGACGGGAAGGGTGAGGTCCATGGTTGCTCCTTGGCGTATGCTTCGAGACTGTCTATCAGATACGGGCGGGCTTGAGAACCGCCGCCAGTGGTGCATCCCCTTGCACCGGTTTGACAACACCGACATTGTAACCCATGCTTCCTAAATATCCTTTCAGGGGGAAGAATGGGATACTGGTTCATCATCGTCATGGCGGTCTCCAGCCTGCTGGTCCTGTACCTGGGGTGGCGGCTCATCGAGCCTTTGCCCTTGGGGCGAAAACGCAAGCTGCTGCTCTGGTTTCTGCTGGCGCTGCTCCTGTTCGGCCACCGGCTGACCTGGGTGCTCCACCGGACCAACAAGTACGAACTGACCGCCTGCGACACCATAGACTGGGTCGGGTTCACCTTTTTGGGGTTCATCTCCATCCTGGTGGTCTTCATGCTCGCCCGCGACGTGCCGAGCCTGCTGGGCAAGGTCGGGGCCCTGCTGAAGCGGCCCTTCTCGCACCGCCTGAGCCGACCGCTGTTCGCCGGGCCGGACCGCAACCGGCGGCGGTTCCTGGTCAACCTGTCCAACGGCGTGTTCCTGGCCGCGGCCGTACCCATGGCCGGGTTCGGGGTGTTCAACGCCCGGCGCACGCCCACGGTCCTGCCCAATGAAATCCCGCTCCCCGGCCTGCCCGGCGGGCTGGACGGATTCACCATCGCCCAGATCTCCGACACCCACATCGGGCCGACCATCCGGGCCGAGTGGGCGCGCCGGGTGACGGACGCGGTCAACGCGCTCTCGCCCGACCTGATCGTGCACACCGGCGACCTGGTGGACGGGTCCGTGGACGGCCTCAAGACGGACATCCTGCCCCTGGGCGATCTCTCGGCCCCGCACGGCGTCTGGTTCTGCACCGGCAACCACGAGTACTATTCCGGGGTCTTCGAATGGCTGGAGGAGACCCGACGGCTGGGCATGCGGCCGCTCAACAACGAGCACGCGGTCATTGACACCGGCAGGGGGCGCATCCTTCTCGGCGGGGTCACGGACCTGCGCATGGGCCACACCGTTCCCGGCCAGGCGTCCTCGCCGCACAGGGCCATGGAGGGCGCGCCGGACCACGACGTGTCCGTGCTCCTGGCCCACGAGCCGGACTCGGTCTACGAGGCGGCCGAGGCCGGGTTCGACGTCCAGCTCTCCGGCCACACCCACGGCGGCCAGTATTTCCCGTACAACCTGGTCATCCACCTGTTCCAGACCTTCGTGCGCGGCCCCTACGTCCACCGGGGAACCCAGCTCTACGTGAACATGGGCACCGGCTACTGGGGACCGCCCATGCGCATCGGGACCGTGCCGGAGATCACCCTGCACACCCTGCGCAGGGCATAACCCGGACCCGGGCCGAGAAAAAGGGCCGGTGCGATCCGCACCGGCCCTTTTTTTGTCCCATGGTCGGCCTGCTACCGTCGCTTGGTGTTGCGGGGCCTGCGGCCGTGCATCAGGAACACGCCCGCGCCGAGGATGAGCAGCGAGAGGATCAGGAAGTGGATGAACATGGCCTTCTGCACCGCGCCCCAGATGATGTAGACCGAGCCCGCGCCCGCCAGGCCCGGGCAGACGTAGCGGCTGAACGAGCCGAGGTCGGTGAAGGTCTTCATGACCCAGAGGTAGAGCGAGATGTAGATGACGTAGAGGAAGGCGATGGGCAGCTCGGAGATGTCCATGAAGTCGCCCCACCAGCCCGCGAAGTTGCCGTACCAGACCATGAGCCACAGGCAGGACAGCACGTAGCCAATCATGGCCGAGTGGGTGGTGCAGTTGTTCACCGGGTTGATGCGCCGGAACAGGTCGGGCCGGGGGCCGAGGTCGCGGGAGGCGATGGAAAACATGCCGCGCGCCGAGCCCATGATCAGCCCGTTCAGGGTGCCCAGGCAGGAGATGATGACGAAGACCGTCAGCAGGGTGCCGCCCAGCCGTCCGAAGATCAGGGAGATGACCCGCACCGGGGCGGCGTCGCCCTCGGCCAGGACCTGGTCGTTGGTCAGCACGCCGGAGATGCCCAGGTAATAGAGCATGTAGATGACCACCACGGCGATGGTCCCGACAACCAGGGCGCGGGGCAGGGTCCGCTTGGCGTCCTTCAGCTCCGCGTTGATGACCGTGGCGATGATCCAGCCCTCGTAGGCGAACGCCGTGGACAGCGTGGCCATGGCCAGCCCGCCCCCGCCGGACACGGTCTTGGCGGCGGTGGTGAAGTTCTCCATGGTCAGCCCGTTGGACAGGCCGGTGACCGTGCCCACGGCGGCCACCAGGATCAGAGGGATGAGCTTGACCGCGGTGGAGGTCACCTGCCAGCGTCCGGCCAGGACCGGGGAGAAGAAGTTGAGCAGGAAGAAGCCGGTCAGGTAGACGAAGGCGATGGGCCAGACCGCGTTGTCGAGGCCGAGCAGTCCCTGGGTGTAGTTGGCCGAGACCCAGGCCAGAACCGCCACCAGGGTGGGGTAGTAGATGAAGGTCATGAACCAGGCCACGTAGTACCCGGCCTTCTGCCCATATGCCTGCTCGAAATAGTCCACCACGCCGTTGATCCGCTCCACGCGGGTTGCGATGCGCGAGAACACGTAGGCGGTCACGACCATGATCGCGCCGCCGATGAGCCAGGCCAGGAGCGCCGTGGGCAGGGAGCCGCCCGAGGCCTCCAGCACGTTGTCCGCCTTGAAGAAAACGCCCGAGCCGATGACGATGCCCACGACCATGGCGGTCGCAGTCCAGAATCCGTACTTTTTTTGTAGGTTGTCCATGATGATATGTGTTTCGCCGTAAAATCGGCTGAATTTGAGGTGAAAACCGTCTTCCTGGGACCGCAATTCCCTATTTTGCCGCAAAAAAGCATCCTCTGCGACCCGCGTCCCCTTAACGCCCTCCAACGTCAAAAGTCCAGCCCTTTCCCGTTTTTCATGCATTCACCTTCCGGGTGTACCGAAATTTTCGGTTGACTACCGGGTCAACGTGGGCTAGTCGGGATTGGTCCAACCAATTTGCGAGGGACGGATTATGGAAGCAATGCCGATACAGAGAAAAACCATGTCCGGCGAAGTCGTCAGCCAGATCAAGGAGATGATCGAACGCGGACGGCTGCGGCCCGGCGACCGGCTGCCCGCCGAGCGCAAGCTCGCCGAGCAGTTCGGCGTGTCCCGGACCACGGTCCGGGAGGGGATCAAGATTTTGTCCGAGTCCGGGCTCCTGGCCAGCCGCCAGGGGGCGGGGACCTTTGTCAGCGAGCGGGACGGCGGGTCCAGGGAAGGGTCCCTGATCGAGGCCGTGCTGGCGGGCAATTACGGCCTGCACGACGTGTTCGAGGTGCGCAAGATGCTGGAGCCGGAGATAGCGGCCCTGGCCGCGCGCAACGGGTCGCCCGACGCCAAGACGCGGCTGGAGGCGATCCTCATGGAGCAGGAGCAGGCCATTATGACCGGAGGGACCGGAGCCGGATTCGACCATCAGTTCCATCAGGCCCTGGCCGAGGCGTCCGGCAATCCGGTGCTGCGTGAGATGGTCACGGCGCTGCACGAGGGCTTTTCCAGGAGCCGGGCCGAGGGGGTCCAGTCCTCCCAGCGGCAGAAGGCCTCCCTGGCCGCCCACCGGGCCATCGTGGAGGCGGTCAAGCACGGCCACGCCATGCAGGCCGAGCGCGCCATGCGGGAACATCTGGATGAAGTTGAACGAATTATCTTTGATAATCAAAGAGGAATACTTTCAAGGAGATAGAGATGAAGGAAATTAAAGACAAAGCGCGTGAGATGATGAAGGGTTTCTGCCGGGTCTGCAAGGTCTGCGACGGCCGCGCCTGTGCGGGCGAAGTGCCGGGCATGGGCGGCCTGGGGACCGGCGCGTCCTTCAAGGCCAACCTGGAGGCCCTGGAGGGCTACCGGCTGAACATGCGGCTGCTCCACGACGCCGCCGAGCCGGACACCTCCGTCTCGCTGCTCGGATATGATCTCTCCATGCCGGTCCTGGCCGCGCCCATCGGCGGCGTGTCCTTCAACATGGGCGGCGGCGTGTCCGAGGAGGACTACGCCAGCGCCGTGGTCACGGGTTGCGCCAAGGCCGGTGTCATCGGCTGCACCGGCGACGGCGTGCCGCCCGTCATCCATGAGTCCGGGTTCTCGGCCATCGCCGAAAACGGCGGTAGGGGCATCCCGTTCATCAAGCCCTGGGAAGGGGCGGAGCTGGACGAGAAGCTGGAGAAGGCGCGCGGAACCGGCTGCACCGTGTTCGGCATGGACGTGGACGCCGCCGGGCTCATCACCCTGCGCCAGATGGGCCGCCCCGTGGCCCCCAAGCCCGCCGGAGAGCTGAAGAAGATCATCGACAAGGTCCACTCCTGGGGTGCCAAGTTCATCCTCAAGGGGGTCATGACCCCGGATGAGGCCGAGCTGGCCGCCGAGGTGGGCGCGGACGCCATCGTGGTCTCCAACCACGGCGGGCGCGTGCTCGACCACACCCCCGGCACCGCCGAGGTCCTGCCCGAGGTCGTGGAGCACGCCCACGGCAAGATCGTCATCCTGGTGGACGGCGGCATCCGCACCGGCGCGGACGTGCTCAAGATGCTGGCCCTGGGCGCCAACGGCGTACTCATCGGCCGCCCGGTGTCCGTGGCCGCCGTGGGCGGGCTGACCGAAGGGGTGACCAAGTACTTCGAGACCCTTCGGGCGCAGCTCTCCGGGGCCATGGTCCTGACCGGCTGCAAGGACATCGAGTCCATCGACACCAACGTCCTGTTCTAGGGGGGGGCCGTGATCACCACCTATCTTCTGTACATCGTCCTTGGCGCGGTGGCCGGGGTCCTGGCCGGGCTTCTGGGCATCGGCGGCGGACTGGTCATCGTGCCCATGCTCAACTTCGCGTTCGAGTGGCAGAACTTCCCCATGGAGCACATCCAGCATGTGGCGCTCGGCACCTCCATGGCGACCATCATCTTCACCTCCCTCTCCAGCATGCGCGCCCATCACAAGCGCGGGGCCATCAACTACACCGCCTTCTGGCGGCTGACCCCCGGCATCATCGTCGGCACCTACCTCGGCTCCTGGGTGGCGTCCCTGCTGTCCACCCTGTTCCTGAAGGTGTTCTTCGGCCTGTTCCTCTACTACGTGGCCACCCAGATGCTACTGAACATCAAGCCCAAGGGGTCCCATGAGCTGCCCGGCAACGCGGGCACCTTCGCGGCGGGCAGCGGCATCGGCATCTTCTCGGCCCTGGTCGGCATCGGCGGCGGCACCCTGACCGTGCCGTTCCTGTCCTGGTGCAACCTGACCATGCACGCGGCCATCGCCACTGCCGCCGCCGTGGGGCTGCCCATCGCCCTGGCCGGCACCGCCGGATACGTCATCAACGGCTGGTCCGTGGCCGGCATCCCTGGCCCGCACATCGGCTATGTCTACATTCCGGCCCTGCTCGGCATCATCGTCACCAGCATGCTGACCGCGCCCTACGGGGCCAAGCTGGCGCACTCCCTGCCGGTGGCGAAGCTCAAGAAGATCTTCGCCATCCTGCTCTATCTGGTCGGCACGCGCATGCTCTGGAATGCCCTTATGTAGGGTGTGCGTCGGCTTCCGATAGCGGGCCGCCTGCGCCGCTTTCGCGGTTACGCCCTGTCCTCGCCGTACTGGGGTACGGCTGCGGTAGGCGCATACCGCGAAATCGACACATTCGACCCACTCTCGAAAGCCTTTGTTAGGGTAATAAAAAAGAAAGGGACCGTCCTGGGGACGGTCCCTTTTTCTGTGGGCTGTGGGGAGTTGGGCTAGAGGCCGTGGTCGCGCTGGTGGGCGTCGAGGACGTTGTCGACCTTGATCACCTTGGACTCGATCTTGCCGGGCTTGACGGTGTAGCGGGTGACCTCCCATTCCAGCTGGTCGATGAACTCCACGTGGCCGTATCCGTTCTCGGGCAGGAGGTTGCTGACGGTCTCGATGAAGTCGTCGATGAGGATGTAGTGGCCCTCGTGGTCCAGGCGCAGGACATCGCCGTCGTAGTCCACCTGGTCAAAGGGGATCATCCCCTTGAGCTGTTCGTATATCTCCGGCGTGATGCGGTGAAAGTCGCAGTAGATGCGGACGTCTTCCATGAGCGGGCTCCCTTGTTTTCGTGAAGGGATGAAGTAGGCACTCAGCCGCGCCGGGTCAAGCCCAGGCGGTCCATGAGGAAGCGGGATTTCTCCGTCAGGTCGGCCCACAGCAGGTCGCGGTTCTCGCGCGCCAGCCGGGCCAGCTCCTCGTCGGAATACTTGGTGTCGAGCTTGAGCTTGTTGCCCATGACCTGGCCTATCTGTCCGGCGGTCCTGGACTTGGCCAGGGAGGAGTGCTGAACGTGGCGGATGGCCAGTCCCCCGACGTACAGGGCGGGCGTCCCGTTCAGCGAGGCGCGCAGGTCGCGGTCCAGGTCGTCGAATTGCGACGGGGTGTAGCGCAGGTCGAACCCCCCGGTCCGCTCGATGGAGCGCAGGTTGACCAGATGGCAGCAGCCGGACACGGACAGGCAGGGGCGGGAGTAAGTGAACAGCCCCGAGTCCAGGGCTCCGGCGCAGTTGTCGCAGACCAGCACCCGGTTGGGCAGCGCCCCCGGCGCGGTCTCCCCGGGCGGGGTGGAAAAGAGGTTGTAGTCCGCGGATTGCAGCCCGTAGGGTGGCCTGGCCGCCGTGATCCGGCAGCCCGCGGCCCCGATGTCGTTGCGTCCCTTCACCGGGCCCAGCAGCCGCAGGAGCCAGTCCTCGGGCAGCACGATGTCGTCGTCCAGGAAGGCCGCCCATTTTCTGGCCCGAACCTCCGAAAGGGAGAGCAGCCAGTTGCGCGCGGCCGGCGCGCCCACGTTGATCGGCAGGGTCTCGACATGCATCCGGTCCGCGCCGAACCGCTGCATAGCCTCGGCCAGGACCCGCGCGGTGTGGTCCGTGGAGCCGTTGTTCAGGGCGAAGACCTTTGCCGCGCCGAACTCGCTCTTGAGCAGTGAATCCAGGGTGTCGGCCAGCAGGTCGGCCTTGTTCCACGAATAGACCAGAATGGCCGCGTCCCCGGTGTCGGCGGTGTCGGCCAGTGGGGCGGGCCGGAAAATATCGTGCACCTTCAGGGTCAGGTTGACGTGCCAGGGGATGGCTTGCCACAGCCCGGCCAGGGCCGCCTTGGCCTCGCCCCTGCGGCCCATGCGCAGGAGCGTCTCGCCCGCCGCATAGGTCCGCCACAGCCCCCAGACGTTCGGGTCCAGCCCCTCGATGGTCTCCAGCGCCTCGTCCGGCGGGAGGCAGTGAAGGGCGAACTCCGCCTCCATGCGAGTCTTGAGCGGCAGGGTGTCGCCGGTCCAGCGGACCAGGTCCAGGGCGGCCTTGGGAATCTCCGGCCTGCCCAGGTGGATGAGGTCTTGCCAGACGTAGCCGAGCCAGCCCGGACCGCGCGTCGGATCGGCCAGGACCGCCGCCAGGAAGCGGAGGATCAGCCCCCGGTCGTCCTGGCGCGCCAGCTCGTACCAGGTGTCCGTGGCCTCGCCCTCTTCGGGGTGCTCCAGTTTCGAGACCGCGACCATGAGCCGGGCCAGGGCCGGGTCCGCCTTGAGCCCCAGGTTGATCGCCTTGATCCCCCACTGGGGCATGGCGTTGCCCAGCGGGTACGCCTGCATCCCCCACAGGGCCATGCCCATGGCCGCGCTGCGGCAGCCGGGGTTCTCCTCGCTCAGCAGGAACAGGCCGGGCAGCAGCCCGGCCACGGCCTCGGCCGAGCCCATGCCCAGTTGCCAGCCGGAGAAATGGCGCTGGAATTCGGGCTGGACGGGCGCGCAGTCCGGCAGGATATTGGGGAGGGCGAAACGGTTCATGGCATTACCGGTTAGCAGAAATTACGGGGCCGAGCCAGTCAGCCGTTCAGGGACCGGAGGTCGTCAAGGATGATCCGCGCCGCGCGTCCGGGCGCACCCGGCTCGCCGACCATGGTGCGCAGCCCGCCGAGGCCCGCCTTGACAGCCCCATAGGCCTCCGGGTCGTCCAGCCACTTGCGGGCGGTCGCGGCCAGGTTCTCCGGGGTGGCCTCCTTGCCGATGAATTCCGGGTACAGCTCCCGGTCCACGATGAGGTTGGGCAGGGAGATGTACTTGACGTTGACCAGCAGCCGCCCGATCAGCTCGGACAGGGGCGAGACCTTGTAGGCCACGGCCACCGGGGTGCCGATGAGCGCGGTCTCCAGGGTCACGGTGCCGGATGCGGCCAGGATCAGCTTGCACGATCGGAAGGTCTCGTACCGCGCGTCCGGTTCGACGAAGGAGACCGGGATTTCAGCGGGCCACAGCGACCGGAGCAGGGACTCGTCCATGCCCGGCGCGCGGACCAGGACGTACTCCAGGTCCGGGTGGTCTCCGGCCAGCAGCCGGGCCGCCCGGGCGAAGACCGGGAGCAGGGCGGTGACCTCCTTTCTCCGGCTGCCGGGCAGCAGCCCGATGCGGTTCTCGTGAACCGCCATCTGATCCAGCCGGTCCAGGGGCAGCACGTCCATGAGCGGGCTGCCCACGTACTCCACGTCCATGCCGTATTTGGCGTAAAATTCCTTTTCGAAAGGCAGGATGCAGATGACCTTGCGGGTGAATTCGCGCAGAAAGTTGGCCCTGCCCGAGCGCCAGGCCCAGATCTGCGGGCTGATGTAATAATAGACCGGGATGCCCAGCTTCTTCGCCATCCTGGCGATGCGGAAATTGAACTCCGGGCAGTCCACCAGGATGATGGCGCTGGGCCTTATCTCGGCCAGCTCGCCCTTGATGATCCCGAGCAGCTTGAGGATGCGCGGCAGGCCGCCGAGAATCTCGGTGATACCCACCAGGGAGATTTCGCGCATGGAGTGCCGGGATTCGAGCCCCACACCCTCCATGGCCGGGCCGCCCATGCCGGTGAACGTCACGGCGGGATCGGCCGCTTTGAGCGCCTTCATCAACTCCGCGCCGTGCAGGTCGCCGGAGGCCTCGCCCACGCTGAACCAGATGGGACCGGATGGATTGCCAGTGTGCATGGACAGTTAGTAGCCCATGTGCGGACCGGCGGCAAGACGCGCGTCGTGAAATGGGGGCGCGGGGTTGCCATGGCCGGGTTTGCCCTGTACTAAGCAGTCGCAAACACGAACTCCAGAACGAGGGTACATATATGTTGAAAGTCGGCGTTGTCGGCCTGGGCCGCATGGGTGGAATCCATCTGCGCAACTACACCGAGATGCCCGGTGTCGAAGTGGTCGGCGTGGTCGACCCCGTGGAGCAGGCGCGCAAGGCGGCCGAGGAACGGTTCGGCATTCCCGCCTTCGCCACCCTGGACGAACTGCTGGCCCTCAAGCCGGTGGCCGTGTCCGTGTGCGTGCCCACCTTCCTGCACCACGAGGCGGGCATGCGGCTCCTGGAAAACGGGGTGAACATCGTCATCGAGAAACCCCTGGCCTCCACCTCCGCCGAGGGCGAGGCGCTGGTGGCCATGGCCCGCGACAAGGGCGCGGCACTCATGGTCGGCCACGTGGAGCGGTTCAACCCGGCCGTGGAACGGCTCAAGTCCCTGCTCGGCGACGACCTCATCTCCGTGAACATCGAGCGCGTCAGCCCCTACCCGGTGCGCATCCAGGACGTGGGCGTCATCAAGGACCTCGGCTCCCACGACCTCGACCTGCTGCGTTATCTCACTGGCTCCGACTTTGCGGACCTCCACGCCGTGGCGTCCGCCACCTTCGGCGAGCACGAGGACTCGGCGGTGATCACCGCCAAGATGGAGAGCGGCGTCCTGGCCCAGATCACCACCAACTGGGTCACCCCCTACCGCGTGCGCAAGATTACCGCGGCCTGCAAGTCCCGGTTCCTCGTCGCGGACCTCATCGCCCAGTCCGTGACCGAATATTCGCCCTTCTCCGAAGAGCACAAGAACTACTCCGTGCGTGAATGGCCCGTCATCGCCCGCGAGACCATCACCAGTTCCTCAAGGCCGTCACCGAACATACCCCGACGCCCATCACCGGCGAAGACGGCCTCGAAGTCCTCAAGGCCTTCGACCGCATCTTTGCGGGATTGAAGTAGGCGGCCTCCGGCGGCCAGGGGGGAAGGGGGTACGGGGGAAGGGAAAGGGGAAACTTTTACAAAAGTTTCCCCTTTCCCTTCCCCCGATTCGTTTACTTACTTGCTGGCCACGGTGCCGGTATCGGCGGGTGGTTCGGGGACGGAGATGTAGTCGACCACGTCGGCCACGCCGGAGGTTTCGGCGGCGATGGCCAGGGCGGCGGTCTTCTGGCTGTAGTCACGTGCCCGGCCCACGAGGATGGCGTTGGCGCGGATGATCTCGACGCGCAGGTCCGCGCCCTGGAGCCGCCGGGTCTTGCCGAACCGGCCGGTTACTTCCTTGAGCAGCAGGGCGTCGTTGGCCGCGTCGCGCGCGTCGTCGTCCGGCCTTGCCTGGGGGTAGAATTTGCAGGTGATGTTCTTCAGCCCCTCCACCGTGGCGGCGGTGCGCACGGCGTAGTCGGCCTGGTTGCGGTCGCTGACTTGGCCGATGAGGTACGCCTTGGCGTCGATGACGTGGGCCGAGAGATGGATGTCGTTCAGCTCCAGCCGTTCACGCAGCCTGCGCTGCATCTGGGAATCCGGGATCACTTCCAGGGAACCGCCGTCCACGCTGTTGCGCGGCATGTACTCGTCGGCGAGGCGGGCCGCATCATAGCCGGTCATGGCGCCGCCGGCCACCTGGACGGCGGGATAGATGGCGCATCCGGCGAGGAGCGCGGAAAGGATGGCGGCCAGGACCGCCTTGCATGCTTTGTCGGACATCATTGACCCTAGAGTATAGTGGAGTGTCTAGACTTTGTCTAATACAATCGCACCCCTTCCAGAGGTCACCCCTTGATGACCAACAGGTGGGGAAGCCCGGCGATGGACTGGCGGTCGATGATGTGGAAGCCGGGGAGCAGCTTCTTGAGGTCCTTCCAGTGGGGTTCGCGCACGGCCAGGATGACCTTGTCGTGCTGCGCCAGTTCACGTGCCAGGGCCTCGTAGTCGTCGTATTCCGGGTATTCGTGATCCGCGTACCAGGTGTAGATGCCGGAGTAGACCCGGACCGCGTACGGCTCGTATCCCTTGGCGATGTAGTCCTTGAGGATCAGCGCCTGATGTTTGGGGCTCATGGCGTCGTCCAGGGACGGGATGGCCAGCAGTCCGACCGGGTATATCCAGACGGTCAGGGCCAGGACGGCGGTCAGCAGCCCGGCCCGGAAGTCCTCGCCGCGCATGCGCAGGATGGCCGCGCCGCCGAGGACGAGCACGCCCGCGCAGATGCCCATGCCCCGGATGGGGACCGGCACCGGGATCAGGTCGCCGACGAGCAGCAGGGCCGCGCCCAGGACGATCCACACACCGCCCGCCAGGGTCCACAGCCGCTTGGCGCGCGCCGGGTCCAGGGTCCGCATCCAGTCCGCGGTCAGGATGGCCAGGGGCGGGAACATGGGCAGCACGTAGATGAACACCTTGCCGCTCAGGCTGGACAGGAACGCGAAGGTGGCCGCGAACATGATCCACAGGAAGGCGCGCGGTCCGGCCTGGCGTCGCCCGCCCCACAGGCTGCCCCAGAAGGACAGGGAGAAGAGGGACTTCACGGCCGTGGCGAACAGGGCCAGGGACCACGGCAGCCACGCAATGGGGAAGGCCACGAAATACCAGTAGAACGGCTCCCGGTGGTGGAAGGTGTGGGTGGCGCGCTCCAGAATCTGGTGGCCGAGCACGGTGTTGATCAGGAAGTCCGGCCCTTCGGCCAGGATGACGCCCACGATCCAGGCGGCGAGCATGGCGAGCATGGCCAGCAGCCCGAGCAGGGTGCGCCGGGAGAACATGCGCTTTGCTTCGCCCTTGTAGATAAGGAACAGGAGGACGTTGAGCAGCGGGAAAAGGAAGCCGAGGGGGCCCTTGATCAGGGTGGCCAGCCCGGCCAGCAGAAAGCCCCGGACGGGCCAGGTCCCCTGGTTGTCGGCGGTGTAGGCGCGGTAGAAGCAGGCGTGGGCCAGGATGATGCACGCGCCGAAGAGCAGGTCCATGCGCGAGTAATGGAACAGGGCGGCCAGCACGAAGGTGGACAGCAGGACCAGGACCCCGCCCAGCGAGGTGGTCCGGTCGAATTTGAGGGTCCGGGCCAGGGCGTAGGCCGCGAACAGGAAGAACAGGCCGGAGAGGGCCGCGCCCAGGAAGAAGACCGCCGGTTGATCGAACGGTGTGAGCTTGTCGAGCAGCCACAGGAACCAGAAATAGACCGGGGGCTTGTCCGGGTAGGGCTGGCCGTTCAGGGCCAGGACCATCCATTTCCCGTTCATCGCCAGGTTGCGGTAGGCGTCGGCGTAGCGCACCTCGTCCGAGAACCACAGGGCGCGGTTGCCCAGGGTGAACCAGGTCTGGGCCAGGACGGCCACGGTCATGGTCAGCCAGGGGTGGTTTTCGAGGCGGGTCCAGAGGGAACGGAAAAACGCGGGCATGTCAGGATCTCCTGAAAAGGGCGGACCGGGTGATGACGGTGGTGGCGATGCCGGACACGCAGCCGAGCAGCCAGCCGAAAAAGACGTCGGTCGGGTGGTGCCAGCCGAGGTAGATGCGCGAGAACCCCACCGCTGCGAGGAACAGACCGAGCAGCAGGGACACGGCGTAGCCGCCGAGGCGCAGGGCCAGGGGCAGGGTCCAGCCGGTGATCTCGGCGGTGTGGCCCGAGGGCAGGGACTGGTAGGCGGCCTTGGTGCCGATGGGCGAGAACAGCTCGCCCTCGCCGGGGCGCGGCCTGCCGATGATCATCTTGAGCAGGTGCACGGCCAGTCCGGCCACCACGGCCTGGACCGCCAGCAGGATGAGCACGAAGCGCAGGCGGTCACGGTTGCCGGAGCGCCAGGCGGTGAAGAGCATGACCGCGTAGACCGCGTAGAACAGCGGGTTGCTCCAGTCGGTCAACAGCTTCATGCCCAGCTTGAGGGCGGGATGGGCGGCCTGGTGGTCCTTGAAGAACAGGGCCACTTCCCGCTCGGACCCGAAGCCGATCCAGATGGCGATCAGGACAAGCAGCAGGGGGGCGGAGACAAGGGCCCAGTGTTTCAGGGAAAGGGTGCGCATGCGGATTTATATGCCATCCGGCCAACCTGGGCAAGGCGGGACCGGGGCGGGGTCTACTCGGCGTCGTCCGTCGGGTACGGCTCGTGGGTGTATTTGGCCCAGACCTCGGGGGAGGCGTTCAGCTCCTTGAGAATATCGGTCATGGCCTTGCCTTCCTGTTTCCAGTACTTGTAGGCGTGGTCCGAACACTCGAAGGGGATGACCAGGGTGCCGTCCTCGGTCAGGAAGGGTTTGTTGTCGTCCATGGCGGGGGACTATTTCACTAAACCGCGCGGAAGACAACCCCTCGGCGCGGAAGGGGAATCCGCCCTGCGCGGCGACCGGCTCGGGACGGCGGGGGTCAGGCCACGGCCTGTTCGGCGCAGTCCAGGCAGACCTTGCGGTCGATCTCCCGGACCTTTCTGAGCATGCCCTTGGCGATCCGCTTGAATTCCGGCAAATCCTTGGGCTCATAAGCCGCCTTGGCCTTGGTCAGCCCGGCCAGGTCCATGATCTCGTTGAACAGATAGGGCGAGTAGAGCGGGTCCTGCTTCACGAACAACTCCACGCGGCTCAGGGTTTCGTGGATCGTCTGCTGGTTGCCGCCCAGGTTCTTGAACAGCTTGGCCAGGTGTTTTTCCGCGTTGCGCATGGAGGTGCTCCACATGGGGGAGCGCGGCTCCAGGCGCAGGGGCGCGACGTTGTTGCGGCAGCGAGCGAGGTCGGACAGGAACCGTTCCACAGCGCCGGGGGCCGAGGCCAGGATGCCTTCGCGGTAGGCCTGGTCCACGCCCACGTTCTTCGTGCCTTCGATGACCGCGCCGCCGCCGTAGAGGTTGAACACCGGGAAGGACGACTGCTTGAGGTCCTCCTCCAGCTCGCGCTTGGCGGTCATGTACTGGACGGTGGTCAGGATCTCTTCGCCGTCGCGGTTTTTCGTGGTCTGGTGGTAGGAGCGCCGCACTATCTCGGTGGTGTGGTTGTGGTGGCCGCCGGAGTGGGATTTGCCGTTGATCCAGGCGTAGTCCTGGCCCGCCAGGAGCAGGTGGCTCACCCCGCAGTGACGCAGGAAGCGGGACAGGGTGACCGAGACGTTGCCGCCCGCGTCGAGGACCAGGTCGCGGTCCTTGAGCACGTAGGTGCCCATGCCGCCCACGGTCCACAGGGGCAGGGTCGGTCCGGGATAGCGCTTGAGGATCATGGGGTCGATCTTGGTGGAATAGATCAGGGGGACGTCCTGGACGAAATCCGGGTCCAGCCGCTCGAAGACCTTGAGCATGGACTTGTCGTAGTCGATGGCCGCGCAGAGGTGGGGCTTGATGCCGAGCCTCTGGAGCGAGGGGACGGTCTGGAGCGCGCAGGTGTAGAGGACGTGACCGGTCTTCTCCTTGAGCAGCGGGGCCATGTGCTCCAGGGACGGGCCCGCGCCGAGGATGACCGCGCCCACGCCAGCGCCCCTGCCCTGCATGGGTTTCAGGCTGCCGTCGCGCATGGCCTTGGAGAAGTTGTTCAGCTCGTTCCCGACCATGACGTCCTGGCGGAAGCGTAGGGTGGACAGCTCCAGGGAGAAGTTCTCCAGCTTGTTCTTGATCCAGGTAGTCCATCGGGCGTATTCCGGCCCCAGCTGGCGGCTGGGCAGGTCCCCCTTGAGGTGGATCTGGCCGTACACGAACTGAAGGTCCAGGTTGCGGACCACCTCGGAGAGGAACCGTTCGTCCGGGACCAGGATGTGAAGCTTCTTGCGTTCCAGGAACGGTCGGTAGTCGGTCTGGCTGAGACAGGCCAGGAGCATCTCGGAGCGCGGCTCCAGGAGCATGACCTTGTGGGTGTCCGGGGTGTTGGTCAGCAGGTGGTTGATCCCGTAGCCGAGGTTGGCGCCGACCACGAAGGTGGCCGATGTCCCGGCCTTTTCCGGGTGCAGCCAGTTGCCGTAGAGCCCCTCGGGCGGCAGGGACTCGAACATCCCCTTGCCGTCGTCCATGCGCCAGTCGTGCAGCCCGAGCTCGTTGATGAACAGCCGTCCGATGAGCTTGTCCTCGTTGAACGGGCGGGTGGAGAGCCACTGGAAGATGGGATTTCCGGTGCGGCTCAGGTATTCGATGTTGTCTTTCAGGAACGGGAACGGGTTCATGGCATGCCTCTCGTGCTCAAAAAATGGACGGTCTCAGCCGTGGTTTGCACGTTGCATGCCAGTTGCGCGCCGGGGGAATTTGCCCTAGGGTGCGGGCATCGATCCCAACCCAACCCGCATGATTCCAGGGCGCTACGATGAATAAAGACCTGCTTGAACTGATCGGCAACACGCCGCTGGTGGAAATTCGCCATCTGAATCCCAATCCCGACGTCAGGATTTTGGCCAAGATCGAGTGCCAGAATCCCGGCGGCTCCATCAAGGATCGGGTGGCCGCGGCCATGATCGCGGCGGCGGAGAAATCGGGCGAGCTGACCAGGGACAAGGTCATCATCGAGGCCACCTCCGGCAATACCGGCGTGGGGCTGGCCATGGTCGCGGCCATCAAGGGCTACCGCATCAAGCTGCTCATGCCGGAGACGGCCAGCGAGGAGCGCAAGATGATCATGGCCGCCTACGGCGCGGAGCTGGAGCTGACCCCCGGCCACCTGGCCACGGACGGGGCCATCGAGCAGGCGTACCGCTACGCCCGCGAGGAGCCGGACAAGTACGTGCTCATGGACCAGTACAACAATCCGGCCTCGGTCCAGGCACACTACATGGGCACCGGGCTCGAAATCTGGAACCAGACCGGGGGCGCGGTGACCCACTGCGTCATGACGCTGGGCACCTCGGGCACGGCCATGGGCATCGCCAAGCGGCTGCACGAGATGGGCACGGTCCACGTGGCCGCCGTGGAACCCTATGCGGGCCACCGGATACAGGGCCTCAAGAACATGCTCGAATCCTACCCGCCGGGCATCTACGACAAGAACGCCCTGGACGAGGTTCTGCACGTGGAGGACGAGGTCGCCTTCGAGACCTGCCGCCTGTTGGCGCGCGAAGAGGGCATCTTTGCGGGCATGAGCTCCGGCGCGGCCATGGCCGGGGCACTGCAACTGGCCGGGCGGCTGGACAGCGGTCTGGTGGTGGTCATCTTCCCGGATTCCGGGGAGCGCTATCTTTCGACCCACCTCTACCGCCAGCAGGCGGGCAGCGGGGGTGACGGTCTTCGACATGGCCTCAAACGCGGACAAGATGCTCAGCGCGGGCGCGGGACTCGGCGTCTACACCATGGGGCCGAGCCTGGACAACCCGGACGGTCTGGACTCCTGGCGCAGGCTGGTGCTGCTCGACGTCCTGGTCCGCCACCTGGTCTCGCGCGGCGTGGAGGTCTCCGGCGTGGCCGGGCTGTCCGACATGGACGACCGCACCCTGGCCGCGGCCCGCGACCTGGACAGTTCCCGCGAATCCTTTGCCCGGGGCCGTCGCGAGGCGATCCTGGAGCGCGCCCGGGCCATGGGGCTGGCCGACTCCCTCGAATTTCCCCTGTCCACGGACAGCGACGACACCGCCCTGGCCCTGTGCCGGAAGCTCATGGGCAAGGGGCTGGCCTACGAGAAGCTCCGCTCGGTCTACTTCGACGTGTTCCGCGACAAGCGGTACGGCGAGATCGGCACCGTGGACATGGACAAGGTGTCCGGCGGCCGGACCGTGGACCTGAACGCCTACGTCAAGGACAACCCCCTCGATTTCACCCTGCTGAAGCGGGCCACGCTCCTGGACCTCAAGCGGGGCGAGGTGCTGGAAACCCAGTGGGGCAACGTGCGCCCGAGCTGGTTTTTGCAGCACGCGGCCACGGCCATGGACGCGCAGCCCCGGACGGACGTCATGATCGGCTCGGACAACCACCGCTTTCCGCACCTGGAGAACCTGCGGGCCATCTGGTCCACGGCCGGGCGCGAGGTCCAGGCGTGGCTGGTCTGCCAGCAGACCTCGGACTGCGAGGGCGAGGATTTGTCCATCGTGGCCGAGACCCTCGGCGGGTTCCGCGCGGCGCGGCTCTGGCTGCTCTCCGTGGCCGCCCGCAAGCCGCTCTGCGGCTCGGCGGACAACCTGTCCATGTGGGCGCGCAACTGGCGGCGCATCCAGGAGGGCGCGGTGGCCCTGACCCTGGCCCTGGACGAGCGCGGCGACCGCGTGCCGAGCGACGTGGAGCAGGCGGTCTTCGACCTCAAGGCGGCCTTCAGGACCGCGCTCGACGACTCCCTGGCCCTGCACCGGTTCTGGCCCGCGCTGTTCAAGTTCACCAAGCTGGTCAACGGCTGGGCCGCCGAGGGCACCCTTACCGGAGCGGCGGCCAAGGCGTGCCTGGACGAGCTGAAGACCGTGGACGGTATCCTCGGCATCCTCGACCCCGCCCAGATGCCCGTCCCCCTCTCCGACCTCCCGGCCGAGGTTCAGGGCATGGTCGCCGACCGCCAGAAGGCGCGAGAGGCCAAGGACTTCGCCCAATCCGACGAACTCCGCGACCAGATCGCCGCCGCCGGATTCCGGGTGGAAGACACCGCCGGAGTCCCGAGGGTGTTCAAGGCGTAGGGATTCTAGTTAGATAGAAATTAATGAAGAGGGCCGCCCGGATGGGCGGCCCTCTTCATTTGCTATAAGTCATATATCCTACACATTTCTTGAGTCCAATGATCTTCCGTTACTATCGTTATCGGAAATCCATTGTCCCTATATCTCACAGCTTGTTCAATTTTACGACCGTGGGTTGAGTGAATCCAATCACGGCTCCCCAAATAGCCGATTACGAGAACGCAGCCACTCTGAAGTGGCGTAGTGCATATGTCTCCTCCTAAAGAGCGTACTGCCATTTGGCACTCTTTTCTGGACCCGTAAGTCATCCTGCCAGTGAAACAAAAAGTCTCATCAATAATGTTGAGTGTTGGCATTGGATAACTGACAGGGAGGGATGTACTCTTGTTGAAGTCAAGAAGTGGCTCGCTAGCACCAGCCATAGTCAAGAGCAACTCGAATAGTTCATCTTTTTCGTCACGATCCAAGACTCCGTCTTCTAGATATTCATAAACTCTGGTGTAGAGAATGTTGCCTGGCCATTGCGTTTTCGCAGCTTCATTCTGCCGTAACCAAAGCTGTAGAAATTCAGCTTCTTCCTGAGAAACAATGCCATCTGCTAGAACTCCTTTGCACAATCCGATAAGCTCGTCAGTGCTGCGATCAGCCACTCTTTTGGCATTGATATATCTTGGGGGCTGTCCATGATCGTCGAGTTTCATAACTGCTTCCTTTACTGGGTCAGAAGGTCGATGCATATCAGTTTATCACTAGTTTTTAGCCATTTCAATCGCTGGCCGAGAACCTGCCCCAGCTCGAACTTAGTAATCCAAAGTCAACGCAAAGTTAGGCAAACCTTCTGCTAAGATATGTGGCAAAGCGCAATGCCCAATACCATGGGTAGTTAAACAGTTGGCAGCAGACAGTAGAGAACAAAAACAGGCCGCCTACCGCACTAAATACAGCCCCCACAGCACCGCAGGCATCCCGATGTCCGCGAAGAAGACCGGCCCGGCATTGCCGGGTTTTTTGTTGCCGTGTTCCTTGCGGTCCGTGAGGTGGACGGTGAAGGCGCCGCAGAGGAAGACCGTGGCGAAGAGGATGGTGGCCAGCCAGAAGCCGTCGCGCAACGGGGTGTTGCGGAGCAGGAAGCTCAGGACGCCGCACAGGCCGAGCGCCAGGTTGGTGAAGGCGATCTCCTTCTGGAACGGGTTGCCCGGGGGCCAGCCGATGTAGCCCGCCACCTCGTCGGACTTGAAGTAGTGGCCGAGGAAGGCCCAGAGCGCGCCCAGGCCCACCTGGACGCCCAGGAGCCAGGGCAGGAGGGCGTCCGCCAGGGGCGCGTCGAAGAACAGGGTGTTGATCACGCCCCCGGCCAGGGCCGCTGCGGCCAGATAGACGACGTACATGGTTCCCCCTGCGGTGAAGGTTCGCTGATCCCGGATGGTCTGCCGGGAACGCTAGCCCGAAAACGGGGAAGCCGTCAAAAGTTGCGGCGGGAAGACGGGCGGCTCGCCAGGGCGCGGTTGGGGCGGCGACGGGCGCGGCGGGGCGTGGCTAGGGCGGGGACAGGTATTTCTCGCGCAGCGACCGGTACTCTCTGGTCAGCTTGAACCGTTTCAGCTCTTCCGAAAACGCCTGTACGAAGGCGTGTTCCACCCGCTCCCTGCTGAAGGCGATGTACAGGCCGTCGCGCTTGATCTCTATGTCCAGGCGGGGCCGGGGCCGGGGCACCAGGGAGGCGGACAGGACCAGCCCGTTGCCGTACTCGGCCGCCAGCGCGTCCAGCCGGCCTTCGGAGAGCTTGCGGAAGTTGATCTCGTCGGAGGGGACCCGCTCCACCTCGCAGTACTTCTTGATGAACTGCCAGAACTCCGGGGTGTAGCTGTATCCGAGGACCACGCCGACCTTCTTGCCCTTGAGGTCGTCCAGGGTCCGGATGGTGGAGGCGATCCGTGTCCAGATGACCCAGGGGGCCTCCAACAGCGGTTCGTCCGGGTAGTCGAGATAGTCTGCGCGTTCAGGGGTCCGGTTGACCGAGAACAGCCCGTCCGATTCGCCGAAGCGGACTGTTTCCATGGCCCGTTTCCAGGGCAGGGTGGAGATGGAGGGGGCGGGGCGGCCCAGGCCTGCATATACCGCGCGGACCAGGTCCACGGAAAAGCCCGCGTAGCCCGAACCGGTGCGCATCTGATAGGGCGGCCAGATATCGCAGACCAGCCGGGCCTTGGACCCGGCGTCGGCGACGCCGCAGAGCAGGGCCAGCAGGATGGCCGCGAGGGCGAACCTGGCGACTGCGTGGCGCTGGATCATGAAAACCCTCCGTCATTCTGTTTATCAATGGATATCTTTGTTTGCAATGATTCTTCTCTGGGCGGCGGCGCGTCCGTCCGCAAAAAAAGGAGCCGTTCCCATCGGAACGGCTCCCGCGTTATCCTGCCGCAGTGCGGCGATTAGTCGAACAGGTACAGGTATTCGCCGTACCCTTCCGCCTGCATGTCGGCCTTGGGCACGAACCGCAGGGCCGCCGAGTTCATGCAGTAGCGCAGCCCGGTTGGCTTGGGGCCGTCGCCAAAGACGTGGCCCAGGTGGGAATCCGCCTCGCGGCTGCGCACCTCGGTGCGGACCGAGAAGAGGGAGCGGTCCTCCTTCTCCACGATGTTCCCCGGCACCAGGGGCTTGGTGAAGCTCGGCCAGCCGGTGCCGGACTCGTACTTGTCCGTGCTGGAGAAGAGCACCTCGCCGCTGACCACGTCCACGTAGATGCCTTCCGCGTGATTGTCCCAATACTCGTTGTTGAAGGGCGGTTCCGTGCCTTCGTGCTGGGTCACCTTGTACTGGAGGGGCGTGAGCTGCCGCTTCAGCGTCTCGTCGTCCGGCTTGACGAAGCCGTTGCCGGCGGGCGCGGCCGCGGCCGGGCCGTGCTGCGCCGCCTCGACCACGTCGTCCGCCTCCGCGCCCCAATGATCGTCCACGAACCGGTCGCGGCCGGAGAAGTAGCGGTAGGTCTTGTAGCGCACCGGATTGTGCTTGTAGTAGTCCTGGTGGTAGCCCTCGGCGGGATAGAAGGTGGTGAAGGCGATGATCGGCGTGACCACCGGCTTGTCGAAGCGGCCGGATTCGTCCAGCGCCTTCTTGGATGCCTCCGCCGTCGCCCGCTGCTCTTCGGAATGATAGAAAATGGCCGAGGTGTACTGGAACCCCCGGTCGCCGAAGGAGCCGCCGTCGTCCGTGGGGTCGAAGTGACGCCAGTAATGGTCAAGGACCTGGGCGTAGCTGATCCGTGCCGGGTCGAAGGTCACCTGGACCGATTCGCGGTGGCCCGTGGTCCCGCTCGAGACCATCTCGTAGCTCGGGTCCACTTCGGCCCCGCCCGCATAGCCCGACACGACCTTGATCACGCCGGGCAGCTTTTCCATGTCCGATTCCACGCACCAGAAGCAGCCGCCCGCGAGGGTGGCCGTCTCGTAGGTGGCATTGTTTGCGCTTTCCGCCATTGCCCGTTCCTTTGACGAGGTGAACAACGTCAGCGCAAGAACCAGCGAAATCACCAATAACCCGCTCAGGGTCAGGATTGCCGGCTTGCCGTACATGTGGATCACCTCCGTTTGAAAATGATAGTGATTATTACATAGAAGTATGTACGGGACATGGGGTTGTCAATGGAACGGGGCGTCGTTGGTGCGGAGATCGATTACGGAAAATCGTTATTTTTACCAAAAAAGGGTGGATTTTTGGTCCGTTTTGTTGCAAGTGGCATTGCTTCGCGGGGGCGTGCCGTGCATAGTACGCATGTCCAGCCGTCCGGCAGCGACCAAATTTCGCATTGAATCACACCAAGGAGAGACCATGCCCTACCAGAACCACACTCTTTTCAGCGGCGGCGCTCAGGGTGCCGAGAACCAGTTCGGCAAACTCGCCGAGTACCACGGCCTGTCCGAGGTCAACTACACCTTCGAGGGCCACAGGATCGAGCGCACCCGCGGCGTCCGCGTCCTGACCGACGAGGAGCTGACCCAGAAGGACGTCAGCCTGACCTACGTCTCCAGGCTCCTCAACCGCAAGTTCACCAACGCGGAAAAGATGCGCAAGGTCCTGCAGACCATCATGTGGCAGGTGGAATCCAGCCAGCAGATCTTCGTGGTCGGCTCCATCCTTGAGGACGGCACCGTCAAGGGCGGCACCGGCTGGGGCGCCGAGTTCGCCAAGATCTGCAACAAGGAGCTGTATGTCTTCGACCAGACCAAGTCCGCCTGGTCCAAGTGGGAACACGGCGCCTGGGGCGCGGTCGAGGCCCCGGTCATCACCGCCGCGCACTTCACCGGCACCGGCACCCGCTTCCTGGAGGAAAACGGCAAGAAGGCTCTTGAGGAGCTGTTCTCCCGTTCCTTCAAGTAAATCCGAATCATCCCGCTCCCGGAGCGGCAGGCCCGGACCCCCCGTGGGTTCGGGCCTTTTTCTTATGCGGCCCCATGTCAAGGACTCCCGTATATCTTGATTTCACCATTTCACAGGCCATACTTCACCCTCGTCCTACGGCGTAATTATCAAGTATTCCTTTTCTTATTCGTGCTCTGCGGCACCAAGTACCGATTCGGTACGGTAGTTGTTTTGGATCGCAATTTTTGTTCGTAGTCTACGCTACCTAAAGCCCCCCGCGATCCGTTCAGGCCGTTGCCGATGGCAAGCTGAGCTTCCACAGCAGAGCGGCCAGTTTTCGAGCCAGCGCGGTAATCGCTTTTTGCGGAATACCGTGGCGACTCAAAATTCGATTGTAGAAGCCTTGCGCCCATTCGTCTCTTTGTTTCCACCCCCAGGCCGCTTCGACAAGCAGGCTTCGTAATCGTCTTTGTCCGACCGGGCGGATAAACGATTTCCCTTTCCCGCCGCCGCTTTGCCGTATCACCGGTGCCAGGCCAAGATAGGCAGTAACTTCTTCACTGCGGTTGAACCGTTCTGGACAGTAAATTTCTGCGGCAAATGCGGTCGCGACCACTTCGCCGACGCCGGGAACGGACCTCATCGCGGCGATGCGTCGCGCCTCGTCTTGTTCCTTGGCGTACGTTCGAAGCAGCCCATCCACTTCCCGTTGTGCGTCCTTGAGGTAATGCAGCTCCCGGAGAAGACTCGCCTTGGTCTCGTTTGCGCAATGAGGAAGTTCAATTCTTGCGATTTCGGCAACTGCGGTTTTGCCCCACTTGTCGATGCCGGGCGGCTCCTGGATGTTGAAACTCAGGAACAACGCACGAATTCGCTGTTTCACTTTGCGAAGAGAATCCGTAAGTTGATGCCGTCTGCGTTGAAGAGACCGGAAAGCCTCCTCGGCTTCCGTGGGAATCGCGATTGGCCGAATAAGGCCGGATGAAGCCAGCTCAGCCAGCTTGCGGCAGTCGAGGCTATCCGTCTTGTTGGTTGCCGCAACCGGACGGGGGATACGGCTGGGGGCGGCGACGATGACCGGAATTCCGGCGTGCTCAAGTACCCGTGCCAAGCCGAATCCCGTGGGGCCGGCTTCGTAGCAAACCGCACCAAGCCGCACGGGTAGGGACAGAATAGTCCTGACCAGGGCCTGGTTGTCGGCTGGACAGGTCCAATCTTTCACCATGCCGTCGGGCCTGAGAAGTCCTACGCTATAGCTGCGTTTGTGGACGTCAACGCCGATCCAAATCTCTTCGCCACGAAAAGCTTCTACAAACCGATGGACTGATGATACCTTGAGCTTTGCCATGTCGGCCTCCCTTTCGTTTTGGTTTCACTGGTGTTGTTACCAGCAAAACTCAGGAGTGCCGACATGGTATTTTTGCGCCCCGGGTCTCAGGACGGAGCGGAAAACAAGGGCGGCCCGGATTATCCGGGCCGCCCTCTCATATTGCTTGGTTGCTTGGAAGCTAGACTTCGAGCTTCTTTTTCGTCTTCTTCTTGGTCTGGGAGTACTTCTTCACGTCGATGTTGTACTTCTTCACCTTGTAGTTGACGATCCGGTAGGACACGCGCAGGTCGCGGGCGGACTGCAGCATGTTGCCGCCGGTCTTCTTGAGCGAGTCGATGAGCAGCTCCTGCTCGAACTTGGCCACGGCCTCGCCGAAGGAGAGGTTGGTGCCGGTGGCCGAGCTCTCCGCCGACTGCAGGGTCGGCGGCAGGTGGTAGGTGCGGATGACCTGCTCCTCGCAGAGCAGCACCGCGCGCTCCATGCAGTTCTTCAGCTCGCGCACGTTTCCAGGCCAGTGGTACATCACCAGCAGCTCGATGGCGGGCGTGGAGATGCGTTTGACTTCCTTGCCGTATTCGTCGGCGAAATCGGCCAGGAAGTGTTCGGCCAGGGGCAGGATGTCCTCCCGGCGCTCCTTCAGGGGCGGAATGAAGATGGGGAACACGTTGATGCGGTAGTACAGGTCTTCGCGGAACAACCCCTTTTCCAGCAGCTCTTCCAGGGGCTGGTGGGTGGCGCAGATGAGGCGCACGTCCACGGTGATGGTCTGCTCGGAGCCGACCCGCTGGATCTCCTTCTCCTGGATGGCCCGCAGCACCTTGGCCTGGGCGTCCATGGAGAGTTCGCCGATCTCGTCCAGGAACAGGGTGCCCTGGTCCGCAACCTCGAACAGGCCGCGCTTGGTCTGGAACGCGCCGGTGAACGCGCCCTTCTGGTGGCCGAACAGCTCGGATTCGATCAGCTCGCTCGGCAGGGCCGCGCAGTTCAGCTTGATGAGCGGCTTGTCCGCGCGCGGGCTGGACTGGTGGATGGCCTCGGCCAGCAGCTCCTTGCCGGTGCCGGACTCGCCGCGCAAGAGCGCCGTGGCCCGGCTGGGGGCCACCTGGCTCGACTGGCGCAGGACCAGGCGCATGGCCTTGCTGGCGGCCACGAAGTCCTTGGGCGGAACCGCTTCCGCGCCCCCGGCCATGAGGCCCTGGGAGAGCAGGTGGTTCTGGGTGGCCATCTCCTCCTGGAGCTGGGCCACGTGCCCGGCGATGATGCCCGCCACCACTTCGAGGAAGTCGCGGTGGGCGGCCATGTCGTCGGCGGGAATGAGCGGCACGTCAACGGACAGCGCGCCGATGACCTCGGTCTCGTCGGACCGCAGGTTGAGCACCGGGACGCAGATGAAGCCGAGTTTCCTGAGCTCCTCCTCGCTGCGCCCGAACGCCTTGTTCAGGAACTCCGGGTCGTCGGACATGCGCGGCACGCTGATGGACAGGCCCGAGTCGAAGACCCGACCGATGATGCCCCGGCCCGGCGAGTAGGTGACGTCGTCGGACTGTGCGGGGCTGTAGGTCAGGGAGAGCTTCAGGTTCTCGGTCTTGGGGTCCATGATGACCATGAACGCCCGGACATATTCCATGTCCAGGGCCAGGGTCTTCAGGAGCGCGTTCAAGGACTCCTCGAGCGTTGTCTCGCGCTTCAAGGTCTCCTGAATGGTCTTCAGCGTATGCAGATAGCTGAGATCGGAGTGGTCCTGGGTATTGGTTGCCATGTGGTTGTCTCTAGGAGTTCAAGGCCTTTACGCCGAGCTCCAGGGCTTTGAGGTTGACGGCCTGGATCTTGGCCGGGAGGGTCGCCTTGATGGTGGCCTCCAGGGCCTCCGGTCCGAAGGGCAGCTCGCCCGCCGCGCAGAGCGCGCCGAGCATGGCCACGTTGCCGGACTGCACCGCACCGGCCTCCAGGCCGATGGACTGGTTGGCCATGTAGTAGGCCTTGGACGTGCAGGCGGAGACGGCCTTCTTGATGTCGTCGATGGTCGGGCAATCCATCTTACCCATGGCCACGGACAGGGGCGGCAGATACTCGGTGGAGGAGACCACCAGGCCGCCCTGTCTCAGGTAGGGCAGGGCGCGCATGGTCTCCATGGGCTCGAACCCGAGCAGGATGTCGGCCTCGCCGAGTCCGATCTTCGGAGACTTGCAGCCGATGAGCACCGTGGACTCGACCACGCCGCCGCGCTGGGCCATGCCGTGGATCTCGCCGGAGGTCACGGGGAGCCCCTGGCTGAGCACGGTCTTGGCGAGCAGGGTGGTGGCGGTCAGGGTGCCCTGGCCGCCGACGCCGGTCATGAATATGCGGATCTTCTTGGTATCGGCCATGGCTAGCTGCCTCTCTTCTTGGCTTTGATGTGGCCGCAGACCTGCAGGCAGAGCATGCAGCCGTTGCACAGGATCGGGTTGACCGCAGCCTTGCCGTCTTCCTTGTACATGGCCGGGCAGGCCAGCTTGTCCAGGCACTCGAAACGGCCGGTGCAGGACTCGGCCACGTAGGCCACCTGCGGGGCGACCTTCTTGTAGACGCGGCGGGTGTAGAGCGGGCAGGGCTCCTTGGCGATGAGCACGCGCACGCCGGAGAGCTCCTTGAGCTCCTCCAGGGCCGCCAGGGTCTTCTTCTGGTTGAACGGGTTGACCGTGCGGATCTCGGTCACGCCCAGGCCGCGAACGGCGGACTCGATGTCCAGCGGGTGGTCGTTGTCGCCGATGACCGTGCGGTCCACGCCGGGGTTCGGCTGGTGGCCGGTCATGGCCGTGGTCCGGTTGTCCAGGATGACGATCAGCACGTCATGGGTGTTGAAGACCGCGTTGGCCACGCCGGTCAGGCCGGAGTGGAAGAAGGTGGAGTCGCCGATGAAGGCGACCACGGTCTGGCCGGACGCCTTGGCCAGTCCGCCGCCCGCCGAGATGGAGGAACCCATGCACAGCAGGAAGTCGGCGGTCTGCAACGGGGGCAACAGGCCGAGGGTGTAGCAGCCGATGTCCGAGGAGTAGACGGCGTCGTCGCCGAAGACCTTGCGCGCCGCGTAGTAGGTGCCGCGGTGGGGGCAGCCGGCGCAGAGGTTCGGCGGACGGCCCGGCAGCTCGGGCAGGGAACATTCGCAGGTCGGGACCGGGGCCTCGCCCAGCTCGGCGCGGATGGCGTTCTCCACCAGGGTGACGGTGAACTCGCCGTTGCGCGGGAGCACGTCCTTGCCCTTGATCTCGACGGAGAGGCCGTTCTTATGGGCCAGGACGCGGAGGTCGTTTTCCACCACCGGCTCCAGCTCCTCGACCACCAGGACCGTCTTTACGGACTTGAGGAAGTCGAGACACTTGTTCTCGGGCAGGGGGTAGGGGAAGCCCAGCTCCAGGATGGCGACCTTGTCGGCCAGCCCCGCATTGTCCAGGGCGTCGGCCACGTAGGCGCGGGAGATGCCGGAGCAGACGATGCCCAGCTCGCCGGAGCCGGTCACCTTGTTGTACGGGGAGTTCTCGGCCTCCTCGCGCAGGGCCTCGATGCGCTCCATCAGCCGGACGTGCATGGGCCGGGAAAAGGCCGGGATGGGCACGTACAGCGACGGATTGCGCTTGAACCCTTCGGCCTTGCCGGGGTCCGGGGCCGGACCGAACTCCACCGGGCCGCGCAGATGGTTCACGCGGGTGGTGGTGCGCAGCAGGAGCGGCGCGCCGTGCTTCTTGGAAAGCCGGAGGCCGTCGCGGGTCATGTCCTTGGCTTCCTGGGCCGTGGCGGGCTCCAGCACCGGCATTCCCGCGATGCGGGCGTAAATGCGGTTGTCCTGCTCGTTCTGGCTGGAATGGCAGCCGGGGTCGTCGGCGGACAGCAGCACCAGGCCGCCGGGCGCGCCGACGTAGCACAGGGTCATCAGCGGGTCGGCGGCCACGTTCACGCCCACGTGTTTCATGGTGCACAGGGAGAGCGCGCCGCCCAGGGTCGCGCCACCGGCCACCTCGAGGGCGACCTTCTCGTTGACCGAGTATTCGAAGTAGTACTTGCCTTCGGGCGAGAGGCGGTAGAACGTGTCGGGCACTTCACTGGACGGGGTGCCGGGATAACAGGAAACGACCTGGATACCGGCTTCCACGGCGCCGCGAACGATGGCCTCGTTGCCGAGGAGCAGATGGGTGTCGCCGGGAGTGTCACCCAAGAGCGGATTAGCCATTTTTCTCTCCTGCGGCCGTCCCTGACCGGAACGGCCCATTATGATGATGCGTTACTTGGATTCCAGCTGGGAAATCTTGTATTCGATGAACGGCGTGTCGCCGACCTTTTCCTCTTCCAGCTTCTTGTAGGCGGCCAGAGCCTGGGCGGTGTCGCCCGCGGCCTCGGCGGTCAGGGCCAGCTGGCGGTAGACCGGCACGGTGTAGGCGGCGGAGGCCAGGCCGACCAGCTCGTTCATTTCCTTGAGGGCGTCGGCGGCGTTGCCGGAAAGGAGCATGGCCTTGGCATTGCCGAGCCGGGCCACGAACTGCATCTCGCCTTCGGTGAGGCCGACCAGGGCCTCCCAGTAACCGGCGGCCTTGGCGTAGTCGCCCAGCGTCATGGCGGTCTGGGCGGCCTCGAGGACGACGGCGGGCTTGACCGAGGACGGGGCCGTGCCGATCAAGCCGTCCAACTTGGTCAGGGTCTCCGCGCCGGAGGTGGTCATCAGGATGTCGCCGAGTTCGGCCTGGGCGGATGCAGTGGCCTTTGCGCCGTATGCCTGAAAGCCCGCGTAGGCGGCGGCCACGACCAGGATGGCGGCCACGCCGAGGACGAGCTGCTTGCGGTAGGTGAACGCCGCTTCGAGGATGGGGTGCAGTGCTTGGGGCGTACGGGCCTCGATATCGGCCAGCGCCTCGGGTTGAGCGGGATTGGTTGCAGCCATTGGTTTTTCGTGCCTCCGTGGAAGGTGATTTTCGAGGTTTGACGGCCGGGAAGCAAGGCCCGGCAACGCAGAAGCGTTGATAAGCAAAATTGTAAAAAAGGTCAAAGCCTATTTTGGGAAATGCACGTAAAATCGCCAAAAACAGCGCTTGTAATCAAGCTCTTGTCGGAGCAAATTACAAAATGCGTAAATCGATCGAAATTCGGCGATCCAAAGTGTATGCGGGGGCCCGACGCGGGAATTGACTTTATCCCCCGGCGGAGGTTAGCAAATTGATCCTGGCGGAACTGAATTTCATTCGGCTTTCGCGGACGATATCTCAAGGAGCGGAAAATGGACATACGCGAACAGATGGTGGAGATGGGCAAGCGCGCCAAGGCGGCGGCCCGTAAGCTCTCGGCAGCCTCGGGCAAGGCCAAGGCGGACGCCCTGCTGATCCTGGCCGGGCTGCTGGAATCCGAGTCGGAGGCCATTGCCGCAGCCAACAAGCTGGACTTGGACGCGGCCGCCGAGCGCGGTCTGGACAAGGCGCGGGTGCAGCGGCTGACCATCAGCGAAAAGGTGCTGGGTTCCATGATCCAGGGTTGCCGCGAAGTGGCGGCCATGGCCGACCCCGTGGGCGAGATCGAGTCCATGGTCAAGCGCCCGAACGGAATGCTCGTGGGCCGCATGCGCGTGCCGCCCTCGGCGTGGTGGCCATGATCTACGAATCCCGGCCCAACGCCACGGTGGACGCGGGCATCCTCTGCCTCAAGGCGGGCAACGCGGTCATCCTGCGCGGCGGCAGCGAGGCGTTCCATTCCAACAGATTTCTGGCCGGGCTGATGCACCGCGCCCTGGAAGAGGCCGGACTGCCCCGCGACGCGGTCCAGGTGCCGCCCACCACGGACCGCGAGGCCGTGGCCGAGATGCTCAAGCTCGAAGAATACATCGACGTGGTCATCCCGCGCGGCGGCGAGGGGCTGATCCGCGCCGTGACCAGCCAGGCGACCATGCCCGTGCTCAAGCACTACAAGGGCGTCTGCCACATCTACGCCGATCTCTCCTGCGACCTGGAAAAGGCCGTGCCCATCGTCGAAAACGCCAAGATGCAGTACCCCAGCGGCTGCAACGCCCTGGAATGCCTGCTGGTCCACCGCGACGTGGCGGGCGAGCTGCTGCCCAGGGTGGCCGAGGCCATCGGCCCCAAGGGCGTGAAGTTCAAGGCCTGTCCCCAGTCCCTGCCCCTGCTCGGGGAATACGCCGAACCCGCGACCGACGAGGACTGGGGTTTCGAGTTCCTGGACCTGATCCTGGCGGTGAAGGTGGTGGACGGCCTGGACGAGGCCATGGACCACATCGCCCGGTACGGCTCCAACCACACCGAGTCCATCCTCAGCGAGGACTACCAGAACTGCATGCGCTTCATCCGCGAGGTGGACGCCTCCCTGGTGGTCGCCAACGCCACCACCCGGTTCAACGACGGCGGCCAGCTCGGCCTGGGCGCGGAGATCGGCATCTCCACATCCAAGCTCCACGCCTACGGCCCCATGGGCATCAAGGAACTGACCAGCGCCAAGTTCGTCCTGCTGGGCGAAGGCCAAGTGCGGGAGTAAGAGCGGCGGCTTCCGATAGCGGCCCATCCGCACATTTTTTCCGGGGGGCTTTCATCCTCACGTATGCCGCAATACGCTGCGGTGAAAGCCCCCCCCGGAAGAAAATGCACGGCTGAACCACTCTCGAAAGCCTTGATACGTGCGAGCGCGGGAGTTGAAAGTCGGAACGCAACCGTCCTCCGGGACGGTTTTTTTGCGCCTGTCGCCTGTCACCGCACGTACCCGAGCGAAGCGAGCGACAAAAAGTTTTCCCTCTGGCCGCCGGAGGCATTCATCTTCCCTCCCCCGCCCGCCTTGCGCGGGCGGGGGAGGAAAGGGTATGCTGCTCCGAACAAAGGAGATCGGGCGTGAAGACAGGGATATTGGGCGGCAGTTTCAATCCGGTGCACACCGGGCACGTGCGCATGGCCATCGAGGTGCTGGAGCGGCTCGGGCTGGACCGGGTGGAGCTGGTCCCGGCGGCGGAGCCGCCGCACAAGCCGGGCGAGGGCATGCTGCCGTTCGAGCTGCGGCTGGAGCTGGTCCGGCGGGCCATCGAGGGCATTTCGGGACTGGGCGCGAATCCGCTGGAAGCGGAGCGGCCCGGCCCGTCGTTCACCTGCGACACCCTGACCTGCTACCGGACGGAACGTCCCGGGATCGAGCTGTCTTTCATCCTGGGCGCGTCCACGTTTCTGGAGCTGCACAAGTGGAGGCGGGGGCTGGAGATTCCCGAACTCGCCTCGCTGGTGGTGGTCAACCGCTGGGAGGCCTCCGAGGCCGTGGCCGGGTTCGTGGAGTCGAGCTGGCCCGAGGCCGTGGAGGAGGAGCTGGGCCGGTGGCGGCTGCCGGGCGGCAACACCATCCAACTGGTGGACATCCCCAGGCTGGACATCAAGGGCGGGCAGATCCGCCGCCGCTGGCTGGACCGGCGCAACCTGCGGCTGCTGGTCCCGGACGGCGTGGTTGAGTTGCTGGAGGAGCGCGCCGAAACGATCGAGCGCTACTGGGGCGCGCGCGGACCCGCGTAACCGGTCGGCACGGGCATCGGCCCCGGTTTTCCGCCGGGGCGTCGCATCCAATCACATCATTAGTGAAGAACGGGACGGTTCAGCCGAGGACGGCGCGGACCGCGTCGAGGACCGCTTCGGGCCGGGTCAGGGTCATGCACTCGAACCCGCGCGTGCACTGTTTCGCGCCGTGCAGGGAGCAGGGGCGGCAGGCAAGGGCGTGTTCCAGGACCGTATCGCGCGGCCCGGCGGGATAGAACCCCCAGGCGCGGGCCGTGGGCCCGAACAGGGCGACCACGGGGGTACCCACCCCGGCGGCCAGGTGCATGGGGCCGGAATCGCCGGTGACCAGCAGGTCCGCCCGGCCAAGAAGCGCGCAGGTGGCACGCAGGCCGGTGGCGTTGGTCAGGTCCCGGTCGTGGGCCGGCAGGAGCGGGGTCTGGTTCCGGCCCACCACGAACCAGTCGAATCCGGCACCGTCGAGCAGCGCGGTCAGGGCGATCCAGCTTTCCATGGGCCATTGCTTGGACGGATGGGTGGCGTAAGGGTGCAGGGCGATCAGAGGCTTATCGCCGGACAGCGGGGCGAGGCGCGTCGCGGCTTCGGCCTGTTCCGTTTCGGTCAGATGGACGGTTGGCAGCAGGACTTCGCGCGGCGGCGGGGCGTCGTCCCGGGCCAGGGCGTAGCGCTGCGGCACGTTCAGGGTTTCGAGCTTTGCGCGGAACCGATCGGACCGGGTGCGCTCGAAGAGTCTGCGGGTGATGCCGAACTTGGGGTAGCGGCGGACCTCGCCTTTCCAGCGCAGGGCGAGCATGCGCGAACGCAGGGTGCCGTGCAGGTCGTAGAGGGGCGCGCCCGCGAACCGGCGGGCCAGCTCGCCGGTCCGGCGCAGCCAGCCGGAGTCGGTCAGGTCTTTGTCGGTCAGTCCCACGGTCCCGGTCACGGCGGGGTGGTTTTCAAGCAGCGGAAGGTTCCCCTCGCGGGTCACGACCACGAAGGTCTCGCCGTGGGTCCGGTGCCAGTGGGACAGGACACCGGTGATCAGGGCCACATCGCCCATGTGTCCCAGTCGGAAGACCACGGGGGTGCGCTCGGCTGCGGTCGGATTCATGCCCGTCCTGTTGACCCCGATCGCTCTGGAAGTCAAGCCTGTTGCGTGTTGCGCCGGTCCATGGCATCTGCTACATCCATAACCTGATGCAACGCATTAGTCCGGACCGTTTCCAGGAAGTGACAGGAACCAATGATTGAACTCATTCTCGCCGTCGGCGTGGCCGTCTTCGTGTCCATGTTCTGTTCTGTGGCCGAAGCGGCCCTCTATTCCATGAGCTGGGCCGACATCCAGAAGCTCAAGGACAGCGGGCGCAAGTCCGCGACTTTGCTCCACAAGCTCCGCACTAGAATCGATGAGCCCATCACCGCCATTCTGACCCTGAACACCTGCGCCCACACCGCCGGAGCGGCCGTGGCGGGCTGGGCCTGGGCCAAACTTTACGGTGAAGACACGCTCTGGCTCTTTACAGTGGTCTTTACAGTAATTATTCTCATCTTCACTGAGATCATGCCCAAGACCATCGGCGTGCTCTACTCGGACGTCATCGCCCCGCCCCTGGCGAGGCCGCTTCGGGGCATGGTCTGGCTGTTCAAGCCGGTGATCGCCGTCATGGGCCTGTTGTCCAAGGCGGTGAGCAGCCGCGAGGCCAAGCCGGACCACACGGAGGACGACATTCGGGCCATCGTCAGCCTGACCAGGCGGTCGGGCGTGATCAAGCCCTACGAGGAGACGTCCATCCGCAACATCCTCTCCCTGGACTGCAAGAGCGTGGAGGGGATCATGACGCCGAGGACCGTGGTCTTCTCGCTGCCCGCGGACATGACCGTGGCCGAGGCGCGGGAGTCGCACCCGGAGTGGCCCCACAGCCGCATCCCGGTGTACGACGAGGACCCGGAGGACATCGTGGGCGTGGTCTACCGGCGGGTGGTGCTCGAAGCGCTGGCCGACGACCGCGACGACATGAAGCTGTCGGACATCATGCGGCCCGTCCGGTTTGTGCTGGAGACCATCACCCTGGACAAGCTCCTGGTGCAGTTCCTGGGCAGCCGGATGCACCTGGCCGTGGTCCTGGACGAGTACGGCGGGGTGGCCGGTGTGGTCACCCTGGAGGACGTCCTGGAAGAGATTTTGGGCAGTGAAATAGTTGACGAGACCGATCAGGTGGTGGATATGCGGGAGCTCGCGCGCACCCAGCGCGACGAACTGACCCGCGACCGCAACGGCTCGGTCCGCAAGGGAAAATAGCAGGCGTTTTGCGCGCCAAGGAACATTAATGGCCAAAAATTCCAATAAGATCGTGTATGCAGTCGCCCTGGTGTTGTTTTTGGGCGGCCTCTCCTACCTCATATTCTCCGGACTGACTCAGGATTCGGTCTACTTCCTCAACGTGACCGAGGCCTTGGCCCAGGACCGCGCGGAGATCGGCAACGCCCGGCTGTTCGGCAAGGTCTCGCCCGCCAACCTGACCGTTGCCGACGGCAAGCTCGGCGCGGACTTCGACCTGGTGGACAAGATGGAGGCGGACAAGACCCTGCGCGTGCAGTTCAAGGGCGCGCTCCCCGACACCTTCAAGGAGGATGTCGAGGTCATCGTGGAAGGGCGGTTCACTCCCGACGGGCAGGTTTTCGTGGCCAAGACCCTGGTCACGAAGTGTCCTTCCAAGTATGAGGAGCAGAGCAAGCAGATGGAGCAGGGAAAGAACCAGAAGGGCTAGTGAAATCTTTTTCACATGGTTGCGGTCCGATATTTTTCTCTCTATCGCCTTCAAACCCGCTGATCGGCATCGCGGGGCAGGGGCCTGAGCGCCCCATCGTTCGCTGGTCGATTTCGTTCTAAGGAGCCTGTATGCATCTGACCGGATACGTCGGTTTACTCTTTTCCCTGCTCGCCTTTCTCTTTCTCGCCGGGTTTGCCGGCTATGCCGCCTGGTCGCGGAAGGGCGAGACCCTGACCCTGCTGGAACGGGGCCAGATGCTGGCCGCCGGCGGGGTGATCTTCTCCACCCTGCTGCTCATGGTCGGGCTGACCTCGCGCGACTATTCCTTCCGCTACGTCTACGACAACGTGGACAACGCCCTGTCCTTCGTCTACACCCTGACCGCCCTTTGGGGCGGCCGCGAGGGTTCGCTCCTGTTCTGGGAACTGATCATCGCCGTGTCCGGCATGATCTTCGTGGCCACCCCCGGCTACAAATCCTTCAGCGACGGGACCAAGCTCTTCTTCTGGATGTTCTTCCTGACCGTGCAGGCGTTCTTCCTGCTCCTGCTCACCGGCTGGTCGAACCCGTTCATCGAGATCATCCCGGCCCCGGCGGACGGGCGCGGCCTGAACCCGCTGCTCCGCAACCCCGGCATGATCTTCCATCCGCCGCTGCTCTTCCTGGGCTTCGCCCTGTACACCATCCCCGCCTGTTCGGCCCTGGCCGCGTCCATCGCGGGCGAGAAGAAGTCGTGGATTGCCGTGGTCCGCAACTGGAACATCCTGTCCTGGATCTTCCTGACCGCGGGCATCATCCTCGGCGGCTGGTGGTCCTACATGGAGCTGGGCTGGGGCGGCTACTGGGCCTGGGACCCGGTGGAGAACGCCTCCCTGATCCCCTGGTTCGCGGGCACGGCAGTGCTGCACACCGCGATCATCGAGTCGCGGCGCAACGCGTTGCAACGGACCAACGTGTTCCTCATGTCCCTGACCTTCGTCCTGTGTATCTTTTCCACCTACCTGACCCGCTCCGGGGTCATCGACTCCCTGCACACCTTCGGCGAGTCCGGGGTGGCCAAGCCGCTGTTCTGGTCCATGGTCGTGTTCATGGGGTTGACCGTGATGGTCACATTCCTGTCCGAGCGGCTGACCCACCGCTCCCTGTCCGACTTCCTGAGCCGCCAGGGCATGCTGGTCATCGCGGCCTGGGTGCTGCTGGCGCTCGGCATGGTCGTCACCCTCGGCACCATGTGGCCGGTCATCAGCCAGATGTGGACCCACTCGCCCATGGGGCTGGACGCCAACTTCTACAACCGCGTCTGCCTGCCGTTCATGGCGCTTCTGGTGCTCATCTTCTGCGTCTGTCCGTGGCTCGGCTGGAAGGGCGGGGTGCGCAACGTCATGGGGCTGTCCATCGTGGGCGGCGTGCTCGTGGTCTCCTTCGGCGTCCTGTACTTCACCGGCATGACCAACGTGCTGGCGGCCCTGACCGCTGCGGCCAGCGTGGCCGCCATCGTCGGCATCGGTCTGCTCTTCGCCCTGTATCCGGCCATGCGCGCCATGCGCCAGTCCTGGGGTGCCTACGGCATCCACCTCGGCCTGGTGTTGCTGGCGTTGGGCATCGCCTTCTCCGGCCCCTACAAGGTGGAGCGCGAAGTGGTCCTGGCTCAGGGCGAGACCGCGCAGATCGCGGAGTTCGCCGTGACCTTCACCGGCCTGCATGAGGACCGCAACATCGGGGACATCGACGTGCGCGCCACCGCCACCCTGGCCGTGACCAAGGACGGCCGCGACGTGGGCGTGCTCAGGCCCGACAAGCGCATCTACAAGAATTTCCCGAACCAGCAGTTCGCCGAGGTGGGCACCATCCCGAGCTTCGGCGACGAGCTGTACGCCACGCTTCTCGGCCTGACCGAGGACAACAAGGCGAGCTTCAAGATCAGCGTCAACCCGCTGGTCAACTGGATCTGGATCGGCGGCACCCTCATGTGCGTGGTGGCCTTCCTGCTGCTCAGGCGCATGCCCAGGCCGGGCGAGGTCCGGTAGATGGGCGAGTCCGGCAAAGTGCTGCTCACGGTCCGGCGGGCCGCCAAGTTCTTCGGCAACAAGCTCGTCTTCAAGGAGGTCTCCTGCGAGGTCCTCCCGGGCCGGATCATGCTCGTGGCCGGTCCCAACGGCGCGGGCAAGTCCACGCTCATGCGGATCATGGCCGGGCTGGCCAAGCCCTCGGCGGGCGAGGTCGTGCTGCACGCGGACCCGGCGAAATGCGCCTATCTCGGCCACGCCACCTTCATCTATCCGGGGCTGTCCGCCCTGGAGAACCTGAAATTCTGGGGCAGCATGTACGGGTTGTCCCCGACCCGCGACCAGCTCATGGAGCTGCTCAGGCGGGTGGGGCTGGAGCGGGCGGCCGAGGAAAAGGCCGGATCGTTCTCGCGCGGCATGGCCCAGCGCCTCAACCTGGCCCGCATCTACCAGGCGGACCCGGAACTCATCTTTCTGGACGAGCCCGGCACCGGGCTTGACCCCGCGTCGCTCAACAGGCTGCGCGCCGAGATCACCGGGCTGCGCGACAGGGGCGTGAGCGTGGTCTGGATCAGCCATCATGTGGCCGAGGATTCGGCCCTGGCCGACACGGTTCTGGCCCTGGGCGGGCGCAGGGTGGAATACTTCGGCCCGGCCTCCGGCTTCACCCCGGAGGGCGCATGCTGAAGCGTTCCCTGGTCATCGCGAGGAAAGACCTCAAGCTCTCCCTGTCCGGTGGGCAGGGGCTGGTCCAGGCGGTCCTGCTCGGCCTGCTGCTGATCTTCCTGTTCTCCCTGTCCAAGCCCCTGGGCGGCGAGATCACGCCCCAGGCCGCCGGGGCCATCTTCTGGCTCGCCTCGGTCTTCGGCCTGGTCCTGGTCTTCAACGATCTGTTCGCCATCGAGGAGGCCAACGGGGCGCGCATCGGCATCCTCAGTTCGCCCGCGCCGGTCCATGCGGTCTGGCTGGGCAAGGGCGCGGCGGGCTTCGGCCTGCTGCTCGTGTCGCAGCTCGTCTTTCTCCCGGCCACGGCGGCCTTCCTGGGCCAGTCCGTGCACGGCCCCTGGTGGCTGCTCGCGGTCACGCTCATCGGCGCTGACCTCGGGCTGGTCATCATCGGCGCGTTGCTCGGCGCGCTGTCTCAGGGGCAGGCGGCCCGTGAGTCGCTGCTCTCGGTTATCGTGTTTCCGCTGCTGCTGCCTGTGCTGCTGTCCGGCATCACCTTGTTCGGCCTGTGCTTCTCGCCGGAGCACACCATGGGCTACGACAAGTGGCTGGGCCTGATTTTCGCATTCGATTGTCTGTTCGGCGGGGCGGGACTGTTCCTGTTCCCGTTCGTCTACAGTGGGGAAGAATAGTCATGAAAGTTTCCATCCTGGCCGTGCTGGCCGGTCTCGCGCTGGCGGCGCAGCAGGCCATGATCTGGTTTTACGCGCCCGTGGCCCAGTCCGGACCCGTGCAGAAAATCTTCTACATGCACCTGCCGTGCTCCTGGTGGGCCCTGGTCTCCTTCTTCGTGGTCTTCGTGGCCTCCATCCTCTACCTGTTCGGGCGCAAGGACGTGTTCGACCGGGTGGCGGGGGCGGCTGCCGAGCTGGGCGTGCTCTTCGCCTCGCTGGCGCTGGTCACCGGGTCCACCTGGGCCAGGGCGGAGTGGGGCCACTGGTGGCTCTGGGACCCGAAGCTGACCACCGCGCTGATCATGTGGTACGTGTACGCGGGCTACCTGGTCCTTCGGAACACGCCCATGGGCCGCGACCGCAAGGCGCTGGTCTGCGCCGTGCTCGGCATCGTCGCCTTCCTGGACGTGCCGCTGGTCTTTTTCGCGGCCAAGCTGTGGGGCTCGGCCCATCCCGACGGGCTGGCCCGCCAGGGATCGGGCATGGAGGTCCGCATGTGGCACACCGTGTTCGCCGGGCTCATCGCCTTCGGCCTGCTGTGGGGAGCCATGCTCGTGGCCCGCATCCGGCAGCTGGGTCAGGCAGCCCGTCTCGAAGCCATGCTCGTCTGGGACGAGGAATAGCATCACCAAACATCGAGGGTAACAATATGTCCGCAACAACCTACATCTTCATCGCCAACGTGGCCGTCTGGCTCGGCGTGGCCGGATACCTGGCCTTCCTGGGCTCCCGATCCGCGACCCTGGAAAAGCGCCTTCGCCAGATCGAACTCCTGGGAGACGGCCATGACGGATAGCCGCGTCCTGTTCGGCCGCAAGGCCGTGATTCTGGCCGTGTTCGTGTCTCTGGCCGCCATGTTCGTGACCAGCTTCGTCTACCGGCTGGAGAACCCGAACCTGTTCGTCAAGGCCAAGCAGCAGCAGAGTTTTTCCCAAGCCGGGGAGGGCGGCGCACCCGAAGGCATGGGCGGGGCCATGAACGGGGCCATGTCCCGGGTCCGCGAGTTCATGGACCGCGTCAAGGAGCACCCGGACGACGTGGAGGCGCTGGTCGGGCTGGGCAACTCCTTTCTGATGATGCGCGCCTGGGACCGAGCCCTGGAGCCGCTTGAAAAGGCCCGCGCCCTGGCCCCGCAGGACGTCACGGTGCTCAAGGCCGTGGGCATCGCCTATTTCAACAAGGGCGATTACGCCAAGGCCACCGAGTGCTACCAGGGGGTCCTGCAGCTCGATCCGAACGACACCCTGGCCCTTTTCAATTTGGGCGTGATTTACAAGCATTATTCCCAAAAAACCGACGAGGCCGGAACATACTTCGAAAAGGTCCTGGAATTGGAAAAAGAAGATGCGGAAATGATAAAGCTCGCCCGGGAAGAGCTTGGGAAATAAAATCCGTTTGAAAAACGGTCGGTTGTCATCCCCTCGGGGGAGTTGGATATGATTGACAAGAGGCTGAAAATAACTACAATGTCACATTCCGTCGAGGTTCCCGCCGGGGGGCGGGTTTTTCGATGCGTGACAGTCTGATGCATATGTACGTGGTTAGGAACCCTTATACATTTTTAGGAGAGGAAGCATGAAAGTCAAACTGAGTCTGATTGCTCTTTGCCTTGTCCTGGCAGCCATGCTGGCGGCCTGCGGCGGCGAAGCGAAGAAGGATGAACAGAAGGACGAGCAGGGTGATGTGAAAACCGGCGAGATCGCCGCTCCCGCGAAAGTCGTTCTCGGCGTGGCCGGCGCCCATTCCGGCGACCTGGCCTCCTACGGCCTGCCCACCGTCAACGCCGCCAAGCTGGTGGCCAAGAAGATCAACGCCGAAGGCGGCATCAACGGCGCCATGGTCGAAGTCGTCGCTCAGGACGACCAGTGCAAGCCCGAGCTGGCCACCAACGCCGCCACCAAAATGCTGTCCGACGGCGTGAAGATCGTCCTCGGCCACATCTGCTCCGGCGCCACCAAGGCCGCGCTGCCCATCTACCTGGACGGCAAGATCGTGGTCATGTCCCCCTCCGCCACCAACCCGCCGCTGACCCAGTCCGGCGAGTACCCGAACTTTTTCCGTACCATCGCCCCGGATGACGCCCAGGCCGCTCTCGAAGTGTCCTTCGCCAAGTCCCTGGGCCTCAAGAAGGTCGCCGTCATCCACGACAAGGGCGACTACGGCAAGGGCTTCGCCACCTTCTGCCAGCAGTTCATCGACGCCGATCCCGAGATCGAGGTCGTGCTGTTCGAAGGCGTGACCCCCGGCGCCGTGGACTACTCCGCGGTCGTCCAGAAGATCAAGAGCTCCGGTGCGGAATGCGTCATCTTCGGCGGCTACCATCCCGAGGCCTCCAAGATCGTCACCGGCATGCGCAAGAAGGACATGGACATGCCCTTCCTGTCCGACGACGGCGTGAAGGACGACACCTTCATCAAGGTCGCCGGCAAGTACGCCGAGGGCGTCTACGCCACCGGCCCCATGGACTTCTCCTCCAACACCATCTACCAGGAAGCCGTTGCGGCCCACAAGGCCGAGTTCAACGCCGATCCCGGCCCGTTCTTCCCCGAGGCCTACTCCGCGGCCCTGGCCCTGCTGAATGCGGTCAAGGTTGCCGGCGGCACCGATTACGACAAGCTGGTCGATGCCCTGCACAACTCCTACGTGGATACCGCTGTGGGCAAGATCAAGTTCGACGCCAAGGGCGATGCTGAGGGCGTTGGCTTTGCCGTGTACCAGGTGAAAGACGGCAAGTACCAGGAAGTCAAGTAATTATAGACTTCCGACAGGATTAGACCAGGGGACGGGCCAAAGCCCGTCCCCTGGATTTATTTAATGAACAGGGATCACTACAATGGATTATTTCCTTGAGCTGTTCATGGGTGGCCTTACCCGCGGCAGCATCTATGCTCTGATCGCCCTCGGCTACACCATGGTCTACGGCATCATCGAGCTGATCAACTTCGCCCACGGCGAGATATACATGATCGGCGCGTTCACCGGCCTCATCGTCGCCGGTCTGCTGACCATGCTGGGTTTCCCCGGCGCGTCAATCCTGGTCATCGCCATCGTCTGCGCGGTGATTTGGGCGGCGGCATACGGGTACACCCTGGAGAAAGTGGCCTACAAGCCCCTGCGCAGCGCGCCCAGGCTGTCGCCCCTGATCTCCGCCATCGGCATGTCGATCTTCTTGCAGAACTACGTCATGCTCGCCCAAACCTCCGATTTTCTTCCCTTCCCTGAACTCATTCCCCAATTCGACTTCCTGGAGAACCTGGGGACCATCATGAGCTCGGCCGAGCTGGTCATCATCCTGGCCACCGTGGCCTCCTGCGTGGGGCTGACGCTGTTCATCAAGTTCACCAAGCTGGGCAAGGCCATGCGCGCCACGGCCCAGAACCGCAAGATGGCCATGCTGGTCGGCATCAACGTGGACATGGTCATATCGGCGACCTTCGTCATCGGGTCCAGTCTGGCCGCCGTGGGCGGCGTGCTCATCGCCTCGCACATCGGCCAGATCAACTACTTCATCGGCTTCATCGCGGGCATCAAGGCGTTCACCGCCGCCGTGCTCGGCGGCATCGGCTCCCTGCCCGGGGCCATGCTCGGAGCCCTGGTTCTCGGCCTGACCGAGGCGTTCGCCACAGGCTACGTCTCTTCGGACTACGAGGACGTCTTCGCCTTCATGCTGCTCGTCCTCATCCTGATCTTCAGGCCGTCGGGCATCATGGGCAAGGAAAAGGCCCAGAAGGTCTAACTTTAGGAATTACGGCGGCTTCGAGCCGCTCATCCCGCAAGGATTATACAGTGAGCAACGCAACAAACACCATGAACCAGGGGTTCTTCAGGTTCTTCCTGACCGCGGGCTGCGACAGCTTCGCCCACGCGGTCACGAAGTCTCTGGTGGCGGCCGTCTGGTTCGTTTTCCTGACCTTTCCGATCATGGTCATCCGGGTGAACACCATCGAGAAGACCGTGGTCTGGCATTGGGAGAGGATGGGCTACGTCGCCGCGGCAGTCTTCTTCGGCTCCTTCATCTGGCGATGGCTGCTGGCCCGCAAGGAACTCAAGAAGGACGACTCCCGGGGTGAAACCAAGGTCGAGTCCTGGCTGACCCGGCTCCAGTCCATCCCGGCTTTGAAATACTCCGCGCTGGCCCTGCTGGCTGCCGTGGCCGTGGCCTATCCCCAGGTCATGGATCTCTACCAGACCAACATCATGATCTCCTGCCTGGTCTACATCGTGCTCGGCCTGGGGCTGAACATCGTCGTCGGCCTGGCCGGACTGCTTGACCTGGGCTACGTGGCCTTCTACGCCGTGGGTGCCTATGCCTACGCCCTGTGCAACATGCACTGGGACATCGGCTTCTGGTACATGCTGCCCGTGGGCGCTGTCCTGGGTGCCATCCTCGGCATCCTGCTCGGCTTCCCGGTGCTCAGGCTGCGCGGCGACTACCTGGCCATCGTCACCCTGGGCTTCGGCGAGATCATCCGCCTGGTCCTGGAGAACTGGGGCGACGTCACCATGGGGCCTTCCGGCATCTCCTCAATCGCCCGTCCCAGCCTGTTCGGAATCAAGTTCGGCGTCATCGCCTCCACCCAATACATGTTTTACATCATGGTCGGTCTGGTGGTCTTCACCATCTTCTGTGTCAACCGGCTGCAGAACTCCCGCATCGGCCGGGCGTGGCTGGCCCTGCGCGAGGACGAGATCGCCTGCCAGGCCATGGGCATCGACAAGATGAAGACCAAGCTCATGGCCTTTGCCCTGGGCGCCACCTGGGCGGGTATGGCCGGCGTCGTCTTCGCCGCCAAGACCACCTTCATCAACCCCGCCTCGTTCACCTTTTGGGAATCGGCCATCATCCTCTCCATCGTCGTCATCGGTGGCATGGGCTCCATCCGGGGCGTGATCGCGGGCGCGATCATCCTCATCCTGGTTCCGGAGTTCCTGCGCGATTTCGCCGAGTTCAGGATGCTCCTGTTCGGGGCCATCATGGTCCTGGTCATGGTCTTCCGTCCCCAGGGGCTGATCAGCGCCAAGCGCAAGATCTACGAGTACAAAGCAACCAACGCGGCGGGGGCGGCCAATGAGTAATCCGGTCCTCAACGTCAGCGCCGTGAGCAAGGACTTCGGGGGCATCCGCGCCCTGGACGACGTCGATCTCGTGGTGCACGACAAGGAAATCGTGGCCCTCATCGGGCCCAACGGCGCGGGCAAGACCACCTTCTTCAACTGCATCACCGGCATCTACACGCCCACCAGCGGCGACGTGCTCATCGACCCCAAGGGGCAGGGGACCACGCGCCGGATCAACGGCAAGAAGCCCAACGTGGTTACCGAACTGGGCATGGCGCGGACCTTTCAGAACATCCGCCTGTTCCCGTCCATGACCGCGCTTGAAAACGTCATGATCGGTACCCACTGCCGGACCAAGTCCTCCATCTGGGGGGCCATCTCCCGCAACAGCGCCACCCGTCGCGAAGAGCGCGAGGTGGTCCAGCGTGCCTATGAGCTGCTGGAGTTGGTGGGGCTGGCCGAGTTCGTCAACGAGCTGTCCACGAACATGCCCTACGGCAAGCAGCGCAGGCTCGAGATCGCCCGCGCCCTGGCCACCGATCCCTTCCTTCTGCTCCTGGACGAGCCCGCTGCGGGCATGAACCCCCAGGAGACCAGGGAGCTTGAAGACCTCATCGTCGGCATCCGTGAACGGTTCAACATCTCCATCATGCTCATCGAGCACGACATGAAGATGGTCATGTCCATGTCCGACCGGATTTACGTCCTGGACTACGGGCGCATGATCGCGGACGGCACGCCCGCCGAGATCGCGGCGAATCCGGAGGTCATCAAGGCCTACCTCGGGGGAGGAACACGATGACTAGGATGCTCGAACTCAAGAACGTCAACAGCTTTTACGGCAACATCCAGGCCCTGTACGACGTCAACCTGCACATCGACCGGGGCGAGATCATCACCCTCATCGGGGCCAACGGCGCGGGCAAGTCCACCACGCTGATGACCGTGTGCGGCGTGGGTCCAGGCGCGCGAAGGCCAGGTCCTGTACCAGGACGAGGACATCACCAGGGAATCGCCGAACCACATCGTCCACAAGGGCATCTGCCAGGTTCCCGAGGGGCGGTTGATCTTCCCGGAGCTGACCGTCCAGGAGAACCTGGACATGGGCGCGTTCATTGCGCACCAACAAGGCGGAGATCAAGCGGGACATCGAGTACTGCTTCGACCTCTTCCCCATCCTGGCCCAGCGGCGCAGGCAGCAGGGCGGCACCCTGTCCGGCGGCGAGCAACAGATGCTGGCCATCGGCCGAGCGCTCATGGCCCGGCCCGCGCTGCTCCTCCTTGACGAGCCGTCAATGGGGCTGGCCCCGCTGGTGGTCAAGCAGATCTTCGAGATCATCAAGAAGGTCAACAGCGAAAACAACACGACCATCTTCCTGGTGGAGCAGAACGCCAACCTGGCGCTCAAGATAGGCCACCGGGGGTACGTAATGGAAAACGGGAGGGTAGTGCTCTCCGACACCTGCGACAAGTTGCTGAGCAACGAGCAGGTGAAACGGGCCTACCTGGGTCTATAATGGAAAACACCGAGGCCGGGCGCTAAGCTCGGCCTTGTCATATACGTCATCAAAACGCTCTGGAGGAATGACATGAGCAAAATTCTCGATAAGGCCCTGACCTTTGACGATGTCCTGCTGTTGCCGGGCTATTCCAACGTCCTGCCCGACGCCGTCGACGTGTCTACATACCTGACCCCGGAGATCAAACTGAACATTCCGCTGCTCTCCGCGGCCATGGATACCGTCACCGAGTCGCGCATGGCCATTTCCATGGCCCGGCACGGCGGCGTGGGCGTGATCCACAAGAACATGTCCGTGCGCGAGCAGGCGCGCGAGATCGACCGCGTCAAGAAGTCCGAGTCCGGCATGATCTCCGACCCCATCACCGTCCAT
>NZ_OY760060.1 GCF_963662885.1 uncultured Pseudodesulfovibrio sp. | reverse complement strand
TCAGGGGTAGGAATATGCTTTTATAAAATCACTTCCAAACAGATTACGGAAAACGGCGCCGGGGCCGGCGAAATGGCAACCCTCATATCCACAATTTTGACTCTATGTTAGAAATGCTTTTAGATATGGCCGTGTTATGCCGTTGCATATCATGTCTCCCTATGCTTTTCGTTACGCTATGAAAGGTGAGAGATATGGGCAAGACGTTATTGAGGGATAGGGGGATTTCCGCGCTTGGGGCAAAATACTCAGAGAAACCGAATAGCTGAAAAGCGATTTGAAAAGGTCCGAGAGGGTCGGGCACGGAGTTGAATTTGCGCGTTTCTTTGCTCCATCATGCATGAACTAGAAACCTGGCGCCGTGAAAAGGTATCCATTCACGGGGTATGCGGGATAATATTTTGGGACTCGCCTATAATTGTGTCCTATTGCGATGTCTCGGGCGGGGTGGCGTGGACAACTCGTTGTCCACGTTGCGCGGCAACAAGAGGTCCCGCCCGGCGTATAGCATCATGCACGCCTTCGATGGAAGACGTACGGTAACCTCTTGTCCTTCGCACCCGGACAACAAGTTGTCCGGGCCACTCATCAGCATCGTTACCAAATGTCGAAGCGCGTGGAACCGACAGTAAACGCCTCTCCTTTCATAATCAACCTGGGTTATGGAAATTCCACAGTAGCCTGAGAATGATCTATACCCTGTGAATAGGCACGTGAAAAGCACGCACTGATGCGCCGGGTGCGTTGCATCGCATCATCCGCCGAGGGATCGAACGTTGCAACATCTTCCGTGACGATACCGACAGAAACCGGTTTGTCGATCACCCGGGGAAAATGCCGGCTGAGACCGCAACACCTTGCTTTGCCCGGGCTTTGATCCCCAACCACTTCCACCTGCTATTGAAAACAGGCAACGAACGGATCGCCAAGGTCATGCAGCGTCTGTTCACCGGTTATGCCGCGACAAAGAAACTTGAGATCAGCAGATCGGCGTTCGGGCGGGCTGTCGGCAGAGGCGGACGGATGGCTTCGGATCATGCAGGGTCCGTTGAAGAATAGAAACGCACAAAATCAACCCCGTACCCTATGTCCCCCAACCCGTCGATTCAGTCGAGCAAGATGAATATTGACGGGAGGACGCCTGATAACGCTGACTTTCCTATGACCAGGAGGTCGTCTATCCACCATCCGCCGCGCTCAATTACAGTGGAAGCCATCATATGAAAGGTGATAACCACCCACCCACCCACATAAGGGGTTAAATCAACGGATTGGAAGCGCCAGGAATCGGGCGCGTGGTAATTGGGACTGCAGTATTGATGCACCACGTTTCCATCCACGTACACTTCGGCCCAATCGTACGGTTGATGCACGTCGAACCATTCCCACCACGTCAATGTGGCCGTGGACATGCCGCGTAGATCGACGCGAAACCTAAGCCTGCTGTCGTCCGCCTGCGAGTCGTTTTTACATTCGGCGTACCCGCTGTTGTTTCCCCAATTTTTGTAGCAGCCGTTGAGGATGGTGCCCCACATGCGCGAGCCGGAATGAGGTTCCGCCGGGGGAGACGAGGAGCCGGTGCAGTTGACTCCTGTCCAAGCATAAGGCCCCCACTCCCAGTCTCTTCCGAATGCATCAACCCCCCAGTCTTCTTCAAAGTTTGAAAAGAACGCGGTGACGTAACGATGATAATAGCCGGCAATTTGGTTGGCGGTCCAGGCTTGGTCATAGATGCGAAGTTCGTCGAAGTCTGTCTCTACGGCATATTTGCCTACGATAATAGGAGAGCTGTTGGTCTGGGCGTTTTCAGGGTCCTCGGCGTAATCCAAAAGCTGGCCATTCGCGTATAAGGCGTGTCTATTCGGGCTCTTGGTATACGCAACATGATACCAACGGCCATAGGCAAAGGGAAGAAGGACCTTCAAATGAGGTACCCACGCGCCGGAATCGGCCCCCGTGTAAGTAGCTCGAATATTCAGGGCCCCACCATAGCGAAGGATGCGGAAGTTGCAAGTTTCGCTTCCTGGTGTAAGGTCCCCTTTTGACACGAAATCACCGTAGAATGCCTGATCATTGTACTGGCGGAACCAAAACATTACCGTGAAAGAGACGGGCAGGTGGAAAGAGGAACTGTCGGGAATGCGTATATGGTCCGAGCTTTTGGGAATATGTGCGAAACCGCCCTCCACTCCACCTTCGGCATAAAACACCGCGTCTCCCTGAGGAACAGCGGACGGCCTCATGGGTACTTCGTTGGATCCGTCGCCGTCGAATTTCCATTCCGATACGAGCGCGGAGAAAGCAGGAGGGTTGATTGCGAGGAATACCAAAACCGCCGACAGGGCCATGAACAGACGGGTCGCTGATTTCATGAGACTCTCCCCTTTGTTCGGTTTTTCTGATTGTTGCAGACAACAAAAAAACAGACGTATGTGGAGATCGTGCCTAGGCCGCTTCGATCAAGGTATGCATGCCTCTTCTCCCGGCGGCGGAACACGGAGCGAGGGAAGGAACTGAATTGCCTCAAGGGGGCAGGCTTGTAGCGTTTCGTGGGTTCCTGGAGGTGCGTTCCGGTTGCCGGCCGGAACTCAACGTGTTCGCCCGCCGAGGCGTAAAAAATCTCATGCCGGAGGCACCGAAATCGTCACGTCCGCCATTTACGGATACGGCTTAAAAATAATGTTACCGCCGGCGAACGAGGAAGTCAATCTTACAGAAAAAGAGGAAGAAGAGGGACCTCCTCTTTTCATATGGGTTTTTTGTGCTGCCTCTATGTTATCAGGAGGTTATTTTTTCGCCATCTTAAAAATTTATTTATTTTCAGGTACTTGGGGGAATAGTCACTCTGCTTAATTCAATATATAACGGTGTTGAGTTTGCACGTTTCTTTGTTTCATCATCTACCATATAGAAACTCATGCCACATTGAAAAGCACGCATGGATAAGCCGAGGGCGTTGCATCACATCATCCGCCTACGGATGGAACGGCGCAACATCTTCCGTGACGATGCCGACAGAAACCGGTTTGTCGATCGCCCGGGGAAAATGCCGGCTGAGACCGCAACGCCCTGTTTTGCCCAGGCTTCGATCCCCAACCACTTCCACCTGCCATTGAAAACAGGCAACGAACGGATCGCCAAAGTCATGCAGCGCTTGTTCACCGGTTGTGCCGCGACAAAGAAACTTGAGATCTGCGGATCGGCGTTCGGGCGGGCTGTCGGCAGTGGCGGACGGATGGCTTCGGATCATGCATGGTTCGTTGAAAAATTGAAACGCACAAAATCAACCCCGTGCCTCTACGCCGCGGATCGCGTTTTTCAACAGCCTGATATGGAAGTGATTGCCGACAGCTTCCTCCAAATCATCAGGGAATTGTACATGTGGGGTGAGCCGGTGAAACGCTCCGTGGAGTGGATGATCGCGCGTTTGATCAAAGTGGGAGGCAGCGTATCCTATCATGCCGGACGCCGGCGCGTGTACGTGGCTTCAGCGTTTCCTCTTACCCGGTAGGAGAATTCTTGACTGGGGATGAGGCGCCTGGGAAAATTTTTGACGATAGCAAGAAGATGGAGTAATTAGTCCAAGGAATGGCGCATGTGCGCTTTTCCGAATCCATGGCGCTGGAATTGCTCGGAGAGCCCCCGACGCGCCGCACTTATTCTTCACTCTTTGCACCGGTTTTGCCGCAAAAGACAGCAAAAGAGCTTTGGGCGCTGAATCCGAGGAACGGCGTACATAAAGATGAAACAACTCAATCACATTCACAGGGTTATATTGTTTTTATTCATGATGGGCGTATCCCTTCAAGGATGCAATACGGGATCCGACGATCAAGAGGGGATAAATAGACTAAACGGGCTATGGGTCGTAATGGTTACGGACTCGGCCTCGACTACCATTGGAACCAACCGGGATTAACCGGGGCGTCTGTGAATGTAACCGTAACATAAGCTCCACCTCCCGGAATATCCGGCTCGAAATCTGGAATGTTCAGCAACAAGGTTTAGAAGTTAAAATATATGATAACGAATCCAAGACACTCGTCTCGGAAGGCATTTATGAAAACGGCAAATTGACCCTGTCAGGGGTTCAAGGGGACTGGAATTTTCAGGCGTCGCTTTCCAGCGCTGATTGTTGTTTTGACGGTAACGATGTGGAAGGCTTTCACTGGCATGGAGTTAAATGGGCGGACGACGACGAAGGTTGCGGTACGGGTTGGACCGTCTGGAAAGAGGACTTGATCGAACAACTGGAAGCCGATTCCTCACTCGTTCAGACCGCCAAAGGTCTAATCGAATATCGGATTATTGGCGACGACGGGCCTGTTTTGTTGGTTTTTCACGGCGGTCAAGGCGGTTATGATGAAGTGTACGCCTTTATGGCCGGTTTGATAGGAAAAGGATTTCGAATGTTGACCTGGTCGCGGCCCGGTTATCTACGGACGCCACTCGATGTGGGATTGTCGCCGGCGGAGCAGGCTGACGCGGCCGCCGCCTTACTCGACGCTCTTGACATCGACCGGGTCGGGATTATCGGGGCTTCGGCCGGAGGTCCTCCTCTCTACGAGTTTACGCTCCGATATCCGCAACGCATCTGGGCGCTGGCGCCTGTAGCCGCGGTCAATCAAACCTACGCGGCCAAGAACGACGATCCGGTCGTGGCGTCGATAGGCTATTTGTTCACGAATGACGGCGGAATGTGGATTTTCAACTCGATGTTGGAATACGCCTTTGAAGCTACGACAAGAATGCTGTTGGCTTCCAACAGCACGCTCGATGAACAGACCTTCGACGTCTGGATCGACCATATCATGGCGGACCCGGAACGCCGGGAGTTGATATGGACGGCTGTCCGGTCCTTCGGGCCGTCTCTTTCCCGTGTCGAGGGTTACGCCAACGATTTAGAATACGACGCCGAACTGGGATACATGCCTCTGGGCGGCATAACCACGCCGACTTTAATCGTCCATGGAACCAACGACGGCGATGTCGACCCCAAGCACGCCCGTTACGCGCACGACGCCATCTCGGACTCTCAAATATACTGGGTGTCCGACGGCACTCATCTTCTCATGTTGTCGGACGAATCCGAAAACATGTTTTCCCGTATTCTGGAATTCTTTAACGCCCACAAGCCGAACTAACAAACATTATACGGCACTACATGGACCGCCCGGTGAGAATGAAGCAGAGCTGACAAAGAATGCGGTCGGAAAATACCTGGAACAAACTCAAGATACCGCAAACCCCACACAAAATAACCCTTCTTGCTCGGTATACGGTTCCTTTTTTAACAAGAAAAGGACTTGGGTAACATCCCCAAGTCCCTAAATTTATTGGTACGCCCGACAGGATTCGAACCTGTGGCCTGCGGATTAGAAGAGAGCGACTTCCGGTTTTCGAACCTCCTCATTTTGTTGCAACTATTTGATGTTACAAAAATTTGGTGTTCTCAAGCTTTGCCGATTTTAGGCCATTTTAGCTGGGTTTACGGAAAAACCCCACACCAAACGGTTCAAATCAGAGCATCAAGATTCCATATTTACGAAGCCATTTTCCTCAAAACTTAATGAACCCACGATGCCTTTCGGAATGCGCCTTGCATCTGCAGGTTAGTCCAGGTCGTCGCTCCAGCGGCCGTGTTTGTCGCGCAAAACGCCGTATATGACTTTGCCTGTGGCCGTCCGGGGAATGTCGTCAAAGTCGACAAAGTCGATGGATTTCGGCCGCTTATATCCTGCGATGTTTTCTCTGCAAAATTCCAGAATCTCCTGCCTGAGCTCGTCGCTTTTCTCATATCCGTCCCTTAAGACGACGATGGCTTTTACGGATTCGCCCCACTTCTCATCAGGGACGCCGATAACGGAGACTTCCTTGACCGAAGGGTGCGTGATGACCACATTTTCCACTTCGGATGGATAGATATTTTCTCCGCCGCTAATAATCATATTCTGTTTTCGATCGACCAGATAAAAAAAGCCGTCTTCGTCTTTGTAGGCCATATCACCTGCAGTAAAGTACTCTCCCCTGAACGCCTCTTTTGTTTTCTCGGGAGCGTCCCAGTATTCTTTGAATGTGCAGGGTTGTTTTGTATAAATTTCGCCGACAGTTCCCACGGGCACCTCGCGGCCCTCGGAATCGAGCAATCTAATTCGGCCGATTCCGATCATCTCTCTTCCGATAGAACCCAGTTTCTCCATTTGATGTTCGGGACGGAGCAGGACAGGGATGCCCGCTTCAGTTGATCCGTAGCCCTCGTATAGGCGAGCGTTCTTGAAATAATCCATAATCTCCAATTTGGTTGATCTGCGCACCGGAGCGGACGAACACAGGAGATTCCTCAGCGAGCCGACGTCGTAGCGTTTCTTTATCTGATCCGCCAGCGACAGGATCATGATATATTGCGTCGGCACCAAAGAAGTAAAAGTGATCTTTTCTTCATCGAAGACCCGTAACACCTCTTCGGGATCGAAGCTTTTCCGGCTGTATACGCACGCAGTGGCGTAGTCATATGTGAAATTGAAACAATAGAAGAAGGAATTGGCGTGGCACATGGGCATGACAAGAAGGCCGGTGTCATCCCTGTTAAACCCCATTTCATTATTGTACATCAAATAATGAAAAACACAGCTTTCATGCGAACGAACCGCACCTTTGGGTTTTCCGGTTGTGCCGGAAGTGTAAATAATAACCCACGTATCCTCCGGTTTGACGTCTATTGGCGGTTGATCTCCGGAACTGCTTTGCATGAGCTGTTCATAGGAGATATAGTCTGACGGCGTCTCATCACCCAGAAAGATGTAATTGGAGGCAAGGTCTTTCGGAAGCTTGTCCCGAATGGAATTGGCGCCTTCGACGAAATCCTGCCCGATGACGAAAGCCCTCGACCCCGAGTTTTCGAGAACGTATCGGTATTCATTGGGAAGCAGCCGGAACATAATGGGAACAGCCACGAGGCCCGCCTTGGCGGCGGCGCCGTATATTTCCATCCACTCCACACAATTGTAGGCGATGGCCGCAAATCGGTCCCCCTTTTTCAGCCCCATACCCAACAGCGCGTTCCCCAGGCGACAACAGCGCTCGTTGAGCTCGCTGAACGTCATGGCGCGACTCAGATCCTTGGCGCCGACTTTTGCAGGATAGTGATAGGCGGCCATACTCAGGGCTTCGCCTATGGTGATGAATGATCCCATTTGCTGCTTTCCTTTCTCCACTTGAGCGTCCGAAGTTTTGAGGCGGTCAGGCTGCCGTACCCATATCCTCAATAGCCGTGTGTCTCCACTTTGCCATAATTATTATATGAATCAGGCTATTCCTGAAAGGAAAAAATGTAGAAATACTCCCGCCGGCTGACGGACCCCACAACCTCCTCGGAAGGCATGGTTGAAGTTACTGTCCGTAACCAACAGGTCTACTTCCGCCAAATCCATTCATGAAGTAAACGGGGGACACCTCACTCATTTCTGCACAGGGATCAGCCAATGAAAAAGCGGGACGGTGATGATTTTGCGCGTTTCGGTGTTTCATCAATCACGATATGGGCATTTGGTGCCATGAAATGCACGGATTGATGCGTGGAAGCGTTGCATCACATCAACTTGCGAGGGATCGAGCGGCACAATATCTTAGGTGACGATACCGAGCGAGACCGGTATGACGATCGCCTGACGAAACGTCTGGTTGAGATCGCCACGCCCTGTCTTGCGGGGATTTAATATTCAACCACTGCCACCCGCTATTGAAAACAGGAAAAGAACCGGTAACCAAGGCGATGCAGCGCCTATTTGGCGGTTATGTCGCGATGAAGGAGCTTGAGATCAGCAGATCGGCGGTCAGGACCAGCAGACAGACTGCTTCGGATAATGCCTGACCCGTTGATGAATAGAAACGCATAAAATCAACCCCGTTCGTCTATGTCCCACGTCTTAGCTGGTCCTCATCAACACAGGATATGGGACGGCATCCGTCTTTTTGTTTTTTGTGGACAGTTATCCATTGTGCCCACAGACCAAGCTGTTTTTACCCCGCCGCGGTATGACCGTCACTGCAGGCCGCCGTGAATATGAGGCCGGCATCCGCCGTGCCGTCTTCACACCACGAAGAGTCGGCGGATGAAGGGGTGCCACCGTTCTGGCATCCCACTGTCATCGTGCCCAACGGACTCGTGCCGGAGCCGCAATTTTCAGTACTAGCACCCGGTTGGCAAATATCAAAATTGAACGTGAACCCGGTAGCTCCGCTTCCTGTGCCACAGTAACCCGCTGCGGGACGCAAAAGAGAGCGGAGCTTTGGTACGACATATTGCATTTTGGATTCTTCCATAAAATAAATCTTCGCCGTCTTCGTGCCTAATGCTGTTTGGGTTTGGAAACCCGCGCAGCTATCAGTACTGGAATGTATTGGCCATGTCTTACGTCTATTGACCGGCCATTTCCGAGAGCCGGTTAAGGAAAATCAACCGATCATCATCGGACCGGAATATCTTCCGTCTTTCGATCCCTCTGATGATCGCATGATGCAGCGCCCCTGGCGCGTCTATTCTAATTTTCCGTGGCATGGTCCTCTATAAATATCAAGTGAAATGAATTCCTGTAAAGTTTAAAAACATGTACGTCCCCTGGACGTCCCCAATACTGCACTGAATTGGCAAAGAAGCATCATAGCTTGGCTCCATCGCGCATTAACGGGACGGAGCCCGCATAAGGGGTCCTGGGAAGTCGCAGACCCTGAGCTTGTCGAAGGGTTCCCCAGGATGGCCTGTGAATAGGTACAAACATTTTACGGCAGTACATGAACCGCCCGGTCTAACTGTCGTAGAGGGCTAAGCACAGACGCCTTTTTCCCATTTTGTCTCCGGGCATAGAAAATCTGGGGACACCATGCTTAGTTTTGTAAAGCTTCATTGCAAAGATCAATACAATGTGTTGATTATTATGGCGGATACGTACCTCAGCATTTGCACTCGGCGTACGGACTTGGGGATAGTCAGGGACATATATTTGTTGTAGCAATTCGTGGAGTTTTCGGAAGTGGTTGATAAGAAATAAGTCTACCCCGAATTCCCCAGCATCCGCGCTTACATGCATGGGGACATCCGGCGCCGCTGTGATGACGTGAAAGCCGGTAAAACCGGATATCCACCATCGTATTAGAAAGTTATGATCTCATAGCCTGCTTCAATATATCGGGCCAGGCTCGGATGTCCCGACATCTCGTCTACCAGGGGAAGACCTTCAGCCTCCACTGCGGCCAGGACACCCATCTTGGTTGAACAAGCCTTACACACAGCGTCTATCAAACCTTCGTCCTTCACCTTCCGATAGAAGCCCTTCAAGGGGTTGCCCTCCGCGGAAAGCTCCGGGACAACCTTCGTGGCCGCTCCCTCAATCACTATTTTCACATCGTAACCGCGCTCCTTCATGTCCAGCGCATTGAGAAGCACATGCACGAAACACATGAACTCGCCGTTGAATGCCACCAACACAATCTTTTTCATAACAGCCTCCCCAATATGGCGGTAAATAGTTTGCGTAGCGACGATCACCTGCTGAAGCGCCGCCTGAAATCAACCCTCAAATTAGCACGGAGTCGTCGCCTCGGCCCATCCGCGGCAGCTCAGGAATTTACTCCTGTTTGCCCTCTCCTCCATGAGCATAGGATAGGAGGGTGGTCCGACATTTGATGCGGCTGAAACTCGAGACCTTGGCACCGTCACTCTTCTATAGCCCAACCCTTGCGCTATGCGTCCCAAAATGCACTTGGGCCGTGAAGCCTCACGACTAACATGCCATCCGATTAAACGAACCCTTCTTCGGAATTTCGGGGATGCCCTACCGATTTGGCAACAGGCCGAGATGAAAAGTTCAAGGCAGGTCTTTAATTGCTCTGATGTTCCCGGATTAAGGATAGAAATTGAGGTGTTCTCGCTCGGGTGGTAGCAAGAAACAGAACAGGCGAGAGCCCAAAGACCATAACCCATTGATATTATGGTACGCCCGACAGGATTCGAACCTGTGGCCTGCGGATTAGAAGTCCGCTGCTCTATCCAGCTGAGCTACGGGCGCTTGAGTTCTCTTTTAGAACCGAACCGACAGTTTTTCAAGTCGAAAAAGCGCAAACATATGCTGGATCGGGGCCCATGGCGGAAGATGCCCTCACCCCGGCCCTCTCCAAGCGGGAAAGGGAGCTGCATTTGTCCATCCCGATCAATTCCCTTCTCCCTCTGAGGGTGTCGATTTTGGCGGGTTTTGCTCCTCTCTGTATCTATAACTTATTGATTTTACAATGCATCATTTTGCCAAAACTCCATTTATAGACACCCTCCTCTGGGAGAGGGGCTAGGGGTGAGGGCCGAAGGGACACGGCACGTCGTTCTGCTACTCATAAACCACAAACGGGCACAGGACCGGTTAAATCGCTTGACAAACAACACAGTTGCTCTCCTAAAGGGAGAAGGCGTTTGAGAAGTTATGGGTATATAGGTCACCCCTGTTTGTTATCCGGAAGAGACGAAGTATCATGCGATTTCTACAGGTTTTTCGTTTGCCCAAACACATCGAGGGGCAGGGCGTTTGCCTGGCGGCCCGCACCAGGCCTCTGTGGCGACTGTTCCTGACGCCGCTCTCCCAAGGCTGTTTCACACTGGAGTTCGAGATACGGCCGGCAGATCGTAAAGAGCGGCTAGGTCGCATGGAACTGCTGGTTGACACGCAGGACCCGAAGCAAGTGGAAATCGGCATGCGGATCGAGGATTCGCATCAAGGTCAAGGGCTGGGGACCCGGGCCCTTCATCTGATCGAGCCGTTCCTTGCAGGCGCCTTGGGTGTGGAATTCGTTACGGTCCGGGTTCGGGAGGACAATGCCCGCGGCAGGACTTTCGCGGAAAAAGCCGGTTACAGGACAGCCGGGAACGGTGCGGACGGCATGATCCATTTCACGAAACGCATTGGGTACAGCGGGTGAATTACAGTGCACGTAGCAGGCTGTTGAAAAACGCGATCTGCTGCGTTGTGCTTCATCCCTCGTCACTGCGACGTACTCTATGTACGACGCATTCCCCGGGATTTGTACGCCTTGCATGTCATCGTTTTTCACCGGGGTGACGTACCTGGGTGAAGCCACACACCGGCGCAAACCAATGCGCTATCCCTACCCCTATCTTTTACTGACGCCTGGGGAATTGTAGGTTGGGCTGAGGAACGAAACCCAACAAATACGGCCGCATACGTTAGATTACGTTCTGTGTTCTCGTTAATCGGCAACACGGAACCTATCCCATGAGCGCCTCCCGAAGGGTGGCGCCGGCCCGGGAAGTTTTGAAAGAGGGGTGCGGGGGGAAAACTTTTTCAAAAGTTTTCCCCCCGCGATTCTGATCAAACAAAGAAATGCTATTCCTTCAGAGCATACAGGATGGCGTCTTCGACGGCTTTCAGTTGATCGGGGTCGTCGATCTTTTCTCCCTGGAGGTCGGACACATAGAATACGTCGGCGGACAAATCGCCTTTGTTGGAAATGAAGGCCCGGAAGATGTCGAGATCCAGTTCGCTGATGGCCCTGGCGATGCGGTAGAGCAGGCCAACCTGATCCCGGGCGTACACTTCGATGACCGTAAAAAAATCGGAGGCGCTGTTGTCCGTGACGACCCTGGGTTTCTTTTCCAGTTTTGGCTTCCTGGTTCCGTTGAGAGGAGGCTTGAGGCCCGAAAGTTCGGCTGCAAGAGCCATCTTTCCTCCCACGGCGAGCTTGAAGTCCGAAATTACCTTGTCCCAGCGATCGTATTCGTTCCATGGAGGAACCACATCGAAAACGTCCACCGCTAATTTGTCGTGCCAGGTAAAGACCTTGGCTCCGCGTATGTCCAGATGGTTCAGGGCGAACACGCCGGCGAGCTTGGAAAACAGGCCGATGCGATCCTTGGCCACGACGGTGACATCGAAGTTCGGAGCCCGTGGTTCCACCATTACGGCCACGCTGGCGGGTGTCGTGACTTTTTTGGACATCTCGAGATGTTTGAGAATCGCGGGCACGTCGTAGGACATGACGTAATGGTGAGGCAATGCTTCCAAGCGTGCATCGGCTTGATCGGCCAGTACGTCGGGCGCCTGAGCACGAATCGTGTCCCAGCGTCCCTCGAATTCCTCGGCTGCACCCGGTTCACGGAGAGCGCCTTTTTCCATCATTTTCAGGCTCTTGTAAAACAGCTCGCGGATGAGCTGCTCTTTCCAGGAGCCCAGAGCCGTGGGGCCGGTGGCCGTTGCGTCGGCGAGGGTGAGGAGATAGAGCATGCACAACGATTCCACGGTTCCGATGCTTTCAGCGAATCTGAAGACCGTTTTCTCCTCCGTAATGTCCCTCAGGGTGGCCATTTCGCTGAGCACGAGGTGATTTCGGATGATGAGCCTGGCGGTCTCGGCCTGTTTTTGGGAAAATCCGAACTCCTGGATCGTGTCGAAAGCCATGTCCGCGCCGATTTCGGAATGCGGGGATCCAAAGCCCTTTCCGATATCGTGCAGCAGGGCAATAAAGAACAGAAGCTCTTTGTCCTTGATGCGCTGGAACGCCTCGGACTGGGAGTGTTCCAGGTTCATGAGTTCCTGAACCGTACGAATGCTGTGATAATCCACGGTAGACGTGTGGTACACGTCGAACTGCATGCGCCCCTTGAGCCGCTGGAACTCGGGCAGGAATTGTTCGAGTATGCCCGTTTCCAGCATAGCCACCAGAGCCCTCTGAGAACCTTTGGCGGCCACGGTTCGACGGAAAGCCCGCTTTGCGGCAGGAGACGTCCTCGATGGCTCAACAAGGTGCAGGTGGTTGCGTATGATCTCCCTGGCGGAAGGGTGCATGGGACGATCGAAACGGGCCATGTGCTCGAAGAGCCCGATGATCATATGGGGGTTGGACGGTATGGATTCGGGACGGGAGAAAGCCACGCGACCGGAAAGGACCTCGAAGGACGGATCGATTCGAAACCGGGTACTGTCCCTGAAAATGTTCAGCGTGTCCTTGGCCCGATCGAGAAAGGCTTCACTCTGAACTTTGACACAAAACACCTTGTGGTGAAACTCGAGCATGAAGCTTTCGATGGTCTGCTCGGGGGATTCCCCGCTGAAGCCCAGGGCATCGGCCAGTACTTCCAGATATTCAAAGCGCAACCGATCGTTTTTACGCTTGGAAAGGTTATGGAGAATCCAGCGGGTGTGTAATAAGAAGTTGACCGCCTCTTCCAGTTCCGCCCGATCCCGATCCCCGAACATTTCGTCGATCCGGATGCGGGAAAGGTCGGTTTCCCCGGCGAGGGCTTTTGCGGCCCACAACATGGTGTGATAGTCTCTGAGTCCCCCCTGTCCCTCTTTGATGTCCGGTTCCAGGCTGTAGGTGTCGTCACCGCACTGCTCGTGCCTGAGGGAACCGTGCGCGACCAGGTCCTCGACGATCTGTTTGCGGCGGCCGATGATGATGTCTTTGTTGAACCGCGTTTTCCACTTCCGGTAGACTTCCTCGGCGCCGCACAGCAGACGGGCATCGAGCAGGGAAGTCAGCAACAGAAAATCTTCCTTGGCGTCGCTGACGGCCTGTTTCGGCGTTCTCACGCTGTAGGAGATGTCCAGCTTATCGTCCCAGAGCGGGTAGACCACCTCTGCAATGGCGTCCCTGACTTTGCTTTCGGAAAGCTTTTTATCCACCAGGAACATCAGGTCGATGTCGGAGTGAGGGCACAACTCGCGCCGGCCGTAACCCCCCAGTGCGAGAAGGGCCACGCCCGGGGATTGATCTCCCAGCTTGCCGCGATACAGGTTTCCGATCCGCTCGTCGGTTGCCTGGGTTCTCGAACGTACCTCGCTCCAGCCTGGAAACGACGCCCATCTCCCAACTTTGGGAGATTCGTCTGAAGCGGCTATCGGATGGGTTTGCGCATTCATAGTTTCATGCATTCATTGGTAACCTGTAATCATTCATGGGGGAACTTTCGAAACCCGCCTTGGGGGGGATCCCCCCTGTAGCCTGCTTTCAAAACCTTTCGGACAGACG